>NZ_RDQG01000017.1 GCF_003697815.1 Halalkalicoccus subterraneus
CTCGGCGAGCTCGGCATCGGGATGAACCGCGACATCGACCGGTTCACGTACAACATGCTGTTCGACGAGAAGATGGGCGACACCGTTCACATGGCCGTGGGTATGGCCTACGACGACTGTGTCGGCGAGGAAGGTGAGAAAAACGAGAGCGCGGTCCACGTCGACATGATCGTCGACATGAGCGAGGACTCCCGGATCGAGGTCGACGGCGAAGTCGTCCAGCGCGACGGCACCTTCCGGTTCGAGGAAAGCGAGACCTGAACGGCTCGATCGCCTCGAACGCGACCGGCGTGGCCGTGAGTACGGTTTCGAGCGATAACGCCGAGGTCGCGTCGGCCCGTCGACTTTATTTCATGATCCTTGGGATGTCAGACACATGTGTGTTTATAGTTACCAATCTACTATTGTCACCGATGGACGTTCACGACCGCGTTTCGGGACTTCAGCTGGATCGGGGACCGGTCGATCTCGTGCGGGCAGCGGTGCGATCCGCCCACAACCGCGCGAGTGACGCCTACCGGGCGGTTCGAGGAGGGCGCATCGTCACGGTGGCGGGCGTGTCCGTCCGCTTTCGGCTCACCGGTCGCGACGACGCGCGATTCCTCCGGCGCTTTCTCGACATCGAGGGAACGATGCTCGCCGATCTGCTTCGCGAACTCCGCGCGGATGACGTCTTCTGGGACGTCGGTGCGGCCGGGGGGTTTTACACCTGCTTCGCGAGCGCGATGCTCGATGACGACAGCGTGATCGCCTTCGAACCGAATCCGGACGTTAGGGCGGTCCTTCACCGACGCCTCGACGGCCGCGAGGCCGATCCGCGGGTGTTCGAGTGCGCTCTTGCGGACGCGGCGGGAACGCGATCGCTCGACAACCCCCGTCGCGAGCGGGGACGTTGGCAGGGAACTCCCTCGCTCTCGACGGACCCCGGGGCGGCTCCCGGCGCGGAAGCCGTCGAGATCGAGACTCGGACCGGGGACGATCTCGCCGCGGACGGAGTTCCACGGCCGACCGTCGTGAAGATCGACGTGGAGGGTGCTGAGCCGCTAGTGATCGAGGGACTCTCCGAGACGCTGGCTCGTGAGGACTGCCGGCTGGTCTACTGCGAGGTCCACCGCGAGAGCGGTCGTCGTCGCTCGCCCGCCGACTACGGTTCCTCCCCCGAAGCCGTCGAGGGGGCGCTCGTGGAACTCGGCTTCGACATCGAACGTCTCGAGGACCGGGGCGGCGAGTACCTGCTCAAAGCGACCAAACGCTGATCAGGCGAGTTCGAGCTCTCGGAGTACGTCCGCCAGCACGTGCGCTGCGAGGTTGACCGCGCTCACGCGGGCGAGCGGGCGACTGACCGGACGGAGCAGTCGGACGAGCGCGCCCCCGATGAGGACGTGACTCGCGAGCCGTTCGAGCCTGATGGTCACGTCCGGAAACACCGACTCCTGATCGGTAAACGCCCGGACGGGGTCGTGGACCGCCCCCACGAGGTGCGACCACCCGCCGGTTTTCACCCGGGCGATGAGGAAGTGATCGAGGTCGACGAAGACGCTGAGAAACAGGCCGTACGTCCAG
The DNA here is from genome assembly GCF_003697815.1 of Halalkalicoccus subterraneus. Classification (NCBI taxonomy): domain Archaea; kingdom Methanobacteriati; phylum Methanobacteriota; class Halobacteria; order Halobacteriales; family Halalkalicoccaceae; genus Halalkalicoccus; species Halalkalicoccus subterraneus. The sequence continues at coordinate 1,564 of NZ_RDQG01000017.1, forward strand.
AGCGCGAGTTTCGCGGGCGGCGAGCGACCGCGTGCGACGACCGGAACGGAGAGCGCGCCACAGAGCGCCCCGATCGCGGCGTGTTCGTGCGAGTACATTCCTATAGTTTAGTAAACTCGAATGTATAATCCGGTGCTTACACGGTAGCTAACAGTATAATTTCTACACAGACTGATTTGTAAAAATTGCGATAAGCATGATCTGTTTCTGTAGATTAGCTGTTCTCATCTGGGCTAAAAACCCCTGGACTATTTGATATCAAGACGTATGATGCTGTACAAACGCACAATCCAAATAGATACCATATAATAATACTTGGACTATAATACATTGATAACTCGAATTCATCACCGGACATAATTGGAACCCAAAATAACACACTAAGACCTAATCCGACAGCACAGACGATCATCATTCTGGCAGTTTCGTTCATCCGGAGATCACTTCCCGTTTCGTATACAGTACCCACATAATATAGATGAAAAACGCTACAGAGATGACTTCGAAATAAACTCTCAAACCTAAGCCAGATGATGTAATATTCGTACGAATCACAAATAATACTGTAATAACTCCACTATATATTATAGAAGGAATAACGAGATACCTTAGTATTGCATTTGTTCTTTGTTTCCCATCAGATTGAGCTTTTGAATCGTACAATTCTACCATCTTATCTGTATTATAACTAATTTCACATATAAATTACTATCCAATAACTAATCTCATTTAATATTATTTCATACTACAATAAAACTATCCATATTTAAAAAGGAATAGTCGCTACATATGTATCTATAGCTACCGAATCGAGCAGTCAAGTTTCACACCCGGTTCTGGATACCGGACTCGTATCACCGACTACTGGTACGCGATAGACCTCGAATGCGTTCACCAGGGTTCGTGCTTGAACCCGAAGAGATAGGCGAGCACGTTCGTGACGACGTGGAGGATCGGCGTGAGGACGAAGACGACGATCAGAAGCGGGAGGGTGAAGACGGCGACGAGCCACTCGAAGGCGACGATCGCCGTCAGAACGAGCGCGCTCACGGCGAAATCCAGCTGGTCGACGCCGGGAAGCGGCGCGCCGCGGTTCCGTCCCAGACGGCGCTTGACGAACGAGGCGATCATGTCCCCGAGCATCGCGCCGAGCGGCAGGGTGATCATGGCCACCAGCGGGAAGGTCGGCACCGACACGCCGAGCGCCTCGACGGCCGTGGGTCGCAGGACGTTGAGCAGATAGGCGATTCCGATCCCGACGAGCGTGCCGACGAGCGTCCCACGCCAGGTCTTGCCGTCGCCGAGGATCCGCCTGTCCTTCCACGTTCGCCCGCCGTCGATGGGCGCGCCGCCGCCCGCGAGGACGGCGGCGTTGTTCGGGACGTAGGCGGGCAACATCACCCAGAAGGCGACGATCAGGAGTTCGAGTGGGCCCATACCGGGTTCGAACGGCCCGGGGAGTTAATGCCCAACGGTTCGCGCCCGGGCATTCAGAGTTAAAGTCGCCGGCGACGAAGGAGGGGTATGATTCCGCCGATCGCGCGCCGATTCGTCGCCGGGGAGACCCCCGCGACCGCCCTCGAACACGTTCGTGAGTGTAACGACCGCGACATCAAAGTCGTCCTGAACCTCCTGGGGGAGCACTACGACGACCCTACGGCGGCCGATGACGACGCCCGCGCGTACGCCGCGCTGCTCTCGGATCTCGCTGACACCGACCTCGACGCCTGCATCACGATCAAACCGTCCCAGATCGGGCTTGACGTGAGCGAGGCTCGGTTCCGGGACAACCTTCGGGGGGTCGTCGACACTGCCGACGAACACGACCAGTTCGTCTGGATCGACATGGAGAATCACACCACCACCGACGCCACGCTCGACGCCTTCGAGGAGTTCGCCGAGGCTCGGGGAGGGGGGATGGGCGTCTGCTTGCAGGCGAACCTCAAACGCACCCGCGACGACATCGAGCGGTTTGCCGACGTTCCCGGGAAGATCCGGCTGGTGAAGGGCGCCTATGACGAACCGCCGGCGATCGCGTATAAGAGCAAAGAGCGGATCAACGAGGTGTATGGGGAGTACTTGGAGTACATGTTCGAGAACTACGGCGGCGGGATCGCCGTCGCCAGCCACGACCCCGTGATGATCGACCGGGCGAACGAACTGCACGAGGAACACGCCACCCCCTTCGAGATCCAGATGCTGATGGGTGTTCGTGAGGACGCCCAGGAGGAGCTCGCTCACGAGTACGAAGTCCATCAGTACGCGCCCTATGGCGGGAAGTGGCTCTCGTATTTCTACCGCAGAATGATGGAGAGAAAGGAAAACGCAGGCTTCGCGCTACGGGCGATTCTGGGCCGATGAACAACTCTTTTAGCCCGGCGGCGTAAGGGGGCTTCAATGTCGACCTGGAAGCGGGACATGGCGAGCGGGCTGGTCGTTCTCGTCCCGATCATCGTCACCATCTGGGTGGTCTACTGGCTGTTTCGCTTCATTGCGAACCTCCCGCTGACACAGACCATCGCGAACCCCGCGCTTCGCGTGTTCATCACGCTCGTCGTGTTCGTCCTCCTCGTGTTCGCCGTCGGTTACCTGATGCGTACGGCCATCGGCTCGCTGGTCGAGGCCGGTATCGACAACGTGATGAACCGCGTGCCCGGCCTCCGCGTGGTCTACAACGCCTCGAAGATGGCCGTCGAGACCGCCCTCACTGGTACCAGCGACCTTCAGGCACCGGTGAAGATCGATACGTGGAAGAACATCCGTATGACCGCGTTCAAAACGGGGCGGGAGGCCCCCGACGGCCGGAAGCTCCTCTTTTTACCCACGGCACCGAACATCACCAGCGGGTTCGTTATCGAAGTCGACGAGGAGGACGTCATCGAGACCGACGAGAACGTCGAGGAGGCGCTCACGAGGATCCTGAGTGCGGGCTTCGGCGAGCGCGACGAGACCCCCGCGGGCATCCCGATCGACGTCGTCGAGGAGAAGCGCGAGGGCGAGGAGCGCCCGGCGACCGACTGAACTACTCCACTGTGGGGTACTGGGCGTCGAGCAGTTCGCCGGCTCCGGTCTCGCTTTCGCTCCCATCCGTCGTGCCCTCGGGACTGACGCTGCCCGTCCGGTAGCCGTGCAGATCGAGCGTGACGTGTTCGAAGCCCAGATCCTCCATGTGGGCGCGCGTCGCCCGCACGAACTCGATGTCCAACGCTTCCTCTAGCTCCTCGGGCGCGATCTCGATACGGGCTAGCCCGTCGTGATCCCGGACCCGGAACTGCGAGAACCCCCAGCCACGAAGCAGGGCTTCGGCCTTGTCGACGCGGGTCAGGCGTTCCTCGGTGACCTCGACTCCGGTCGGAATTCGGGAGGAGAGACAGGCCATCGAGGGCTTGTCGGCCACGGAGAGCCCGTAGGAATCGGCGATTTCCCGGACCTCCTCTTTGGTGACGTCGTGTTCGAGGAGCGGCGAGCGGGCGTCGAGTTCCGCGACCGCCTGCAGGCCCGGACGATGCCCCTCGCCGGAGTCGGAGGCGTTGGTGCCGTCGCACACGACCGGAATCCCGAGTTCCTCGGCCCGTTCGAACATCTTCCCCAACCGCATGGATCGACAGTGATAGCAGCGGTCGCCGTCGTTCTTCACGAACTCGGGGTCGTCGAGCTCGGAGAACTCGACGATCTCGTGGCGGATACCGATCTCCCCTGCGACCCGCTTCGCGTCGTCGAGTTCCGCCTCGGGTAGCGTCTCGCTTCTGGCGGTACACGCGACCGCGGCCTCGCCCAGCGCGTCGTGGGCGATGGCGGCGACGGCGCTCGAATCGACTCCCCCGGAGAAGGCGACGAGCACCCCCTCTTCCGTGGCGAGGTCCGCGCGGGCGGCGGCCAGTTTCTCCTCTGCGGACATACACGCGGTTGCGCGCCCGCGGACAAAAGCCGTGCGGGTCGACCGCTTCGGCGCTATACCGATCCACCCGTCCGATAATAACAGCATAAATAACTATAGTGGCGGTGTAGGCCGCGCATGAACGGGATATCGTCATGTATCCAACAGGTGGCCGGTGGGGAGCGGACGCTGTCGGTCTCCAACGCCGCGACGGACGAGCTCTCGGCGCTTCGCTCGCACTTCGAACTCCGAAACGTGCCCGTCGAAGGGACGACTTCCGACCTGCCCGGTGGTCTGTGCGTCCTCCACGACGACGAGCGCGTGCTCGCGGCGAGCCCGCTCGCCGAGGTCATCCGCGCGGTTGGGTTCGACCCCGCGGCGTTCGAACCGGGCTTCGAGCACGAACGGCCCGACGTACTCGAGCACGTGGAGACGACCACGTTCGTCTCCTACGACAAACGTCGGATGATCCTCGCCTCCCGCGAGGTCGAAGAGCGGGCATGGCGTGCGGGCGGCGGCCGGCTCTACGCTGGCTTCCAGTGCCTCTCCAGACTGCGCGCCCAATGGCCGATCTACGAAACGCTCACTCGAACCGTCGACGTGCGCGTCTACGGGTTGCGTGATTGGGAGCCTCCGGGCGATGTCGCGGTCGATGACGCCGACGACGAGGAAATCAGGAACTCGTGGTTCGTCGTCTACGACGGCAATGGGGCGGACGAACGGAAAGCCGCCCTCGTGGCCGAGGAGGTCGATTCGGGCGAGTTCACGGGCTTTTGGACTTACGAGACGGAAATCGTCGACGACCTCTTGGACTACCTCCCCGAGCGAGCTCCGGTCTGATCGCTTTGTCGTCCGCGGCCGGGACGTTTTTGCGTTCGCGCCGGTACTGGGCCTACTGATGGAGTTCGAGTCGATCCCCGGCGTGGGCGCGAAGACTGCAAGCGCGCTCGCCGAGGTCGAGGACGCCGAACGCGCGCTCCGCGAGGGCGACGTCGCCCGGCTCGCGAGCGCGCCGGGGATCAGCCAGGGCCGGGCCGCCCGAATCGCTCGCGGCGTCATCCGGCACGAACACGGCGATTCGAGTCGGCTGCTGCGAACCGATCGCGCCCGCGAGATCCACGGGGAGCTACTGACGCTGCTCCAGGAGCGGGCGGTCACTTCCTACGGAAAACGCCGGCTCGAAACGTTCTACCCGAGCGGAACTCCCTCGCGTATCGAGGAGGTACAGGCCTTCTCGCGGGGCGCGGCCGAGCGCGAGCCCGACCCCGACGTGCGCGAGGCACTATCGGGGGTCGCGCCGCTTTCGGCTTCCCGCGAGGTCCGGGTCCGCGATCGTTGTCTGGTGACCAGTGACGCCGAGACGTTGGCGGAGGCCCGCGAGGCGATGCCCGAACTCGCCGTGGAAGTGTGCGAGGACGCCCGCGGACTCGCGGAGCTCGCGCGGGGATACTCGACGGTGATCGCGCTCGACGAGGCCTTTACCGGCGTGGAGATCGAGGGCGACGTCCAGGTCAGACCCGACGCCCTGACGAAGCCCGCCGAGACGGTTCCCGAACGAACCCTCTCGTTTTTCGCCGCGAACCGTGAGTCGATCCGGGCGGCGATTGTGGTCCACCGTGTCGCCGACATGGACTCGCCCTGCGACCTCGACTCCCTCGACGACGCCCTTTCCAGACTGGGTCCCGACGGCGAGGTGCACGACGACGCCGAACTCGACCGTCTCTCGCGGGCGGTTTCGGACCTCGACGCGAGCGTTCACACCGCCGAAAGCGTCGCCAACGACTCACTCAGAACGGCGATCGAGGAGCGCGACGTCACCATCGAGGGGACCGACTTGCTCTCGCTCGCAGAACGGGGTGCGGGGATCGACTCGCTGCTTTCGCGCGAACTCGCCGACGAGTACGACGCCGCCGTGGAGGCGGCCCGCGAGCACCTGACCGACGCGCTCGCGCTCGATTCGGGCGAGAGCGAGATCGCCCGCAACGGCTTCCCCGAGGAGCCGACGTTCCCGGTCGAGCACGACGAAAACGTCGTCTCGCGCCTGCGTGAGGAGCTGGTCGCGACGAAGGAGCGCCGAGCGGTACGCGGAAAGCGTGAACTCGCCGCCGAACTCGCCGAGTTCCGTGAACCGACCGAGGCGTTGGTCCGTGCCGCGCTCGATCTCGACGTCGAGCTCGCGATCGCACGATTCTCCCGCGACTTCGGCTGTACGATGCCCGCGTTCGCGGAGGGGAACGAAGCGGGAATCGAGATCGAGGGCGGACGCTCGCCACTGCTTTCGGAACCCTTCGACGAGATCGAGCCGGTCGATTACTCCGTGGCGGGCGTAACGCTACTTTCGGGGGTCAACAGCGGCGGGAAGACCTCGACGCTGGACTTGGTCTGCGCCGTTGTAATCCTCGCCCAGATGGGGCTTCCGGTCCCGGCCGACCACGTCCGCCTTCGCCGGTTCTCGGAGGTTCACTACCACGCTAAGACCCAGGGAACGCTCGATGCGGGGGCGTTCGAAGGAACAGTACGGGAGTTCGCCGACCTCGCTTCGGGCGGCGAAGGCCGGCTCGTACTCGTCGACGAACTCGAAAGCATCACCGAACCGGGCGCGAGCGCGAAGATCATCGCCGGCATCCTCGAAGCGCTCACCGAGACCGACACCACGGCGGTCTTCGTCTCCCACCTCGCCCGCGAGATCCGGGCGGCCGCCGACTGCGAGCTCCGGGTCGACGGGATCGAAGCGGTCGGGTTGGAGGACGGCGAGCTGGTGGTGAACCGCTCGCCGGTCAGGAACCACCTCGCGCGCTCGACGCCCGAACTGATCGTCGAGAAACTCGCCGGCGAGGAGGGGGCGGCGATTTATGACCGCCTGCTCGAGAAGTTCGAGTCATGAACCGCGAGGGCACCCTCTACGAACTCACCCACTTCGTCGCCGTCGTCGCCATTGCCTATCTCACGCTGTTCGTCGCTCGAATCGCCGGCGTCACCGCACTGTGGATGGAACTGGTGGTCACCCTCCTCGTCGGCGTGGGGTACGTGCTGGCCGTGCTGTATCTCGATCTCGCGCCGCCGTCGTGGCGCGGGAACCGATCCCGGCGAACGATTAAGTAGGCGGCGAGCGTGGTGAAAGTGATGGTCGACGACCCCGAGGGGGGGATGCTCTCGTGGGACGAGTCCGTCTTTCGGGACGAGCGCGTCTTCGAGATCGACTACCTCCCCGAGACGTTCAAGCACCGCGAGAGCCAACTGCAGAGCCTGCAGTACGCCCTCCGTCCCGCCGTACGGGGCTCCCGGCCGCTGAACGCGCTGGTCCAGGGCCCGCCGGGCACCGGCAAGACCACCGCAGTTCAGAAGCTGTTCGGCGAACTTTCGGGTCGCTCGGGTGTTCGCACGGTTCGGGTCAACTGTCAGGTCGATTCGACGCGCTATGCGGTGTTCTCGCGGCTGTTCGAGGGCATCTTCGAGTACGAACCGCCATCAAGCGGCGTCTCCTTTAAGAAGCTGTTTGGCCAGGTCGCAGACCGGCTGGTCGAGGAAGACGAGGTGCTCGTGGTCGCGCTCGACGACGTGAACTACCTCTTCTACGAGAACGAGGCCAGCGACACGCTCTACTCACTGTTGCGTGCCCACGAGGCACACGCCGGCGCACGGATCGGCGTGGTCGTCATTTCCTCGGACCTCTCGCTCGACACCATCGAGGAACTCGACTCCAGGGTTCAAAGCGTCTTTCGCCCCGAGGAGGTCTACTTTCCGGTGTATGACGCCGGCGAGATCGTCGACATCCTCCGCGAGCGCGTCGAGCGTGGCTTTCACGACGGCGTCGTTTCTCCCCCCGTCCTCGACCGGGTCGCCGACTTCACCGCCGAGAGCGGCGACCTTCGGGTCGGGATCGACCTGCTTCGACGGGCAGGGCTGAACGCGGAGATGCGCGCGAGTCACACTATCACGACCGAGGACGTCGAGGGGGCCTCCGAGCAGTCGAAGTACGTCCACCTCTCGCGTAGCCTCCGGGGGCTGGCCGACAGCGAGGCGGCACTCGTGCGCGTGCTGGTCGATCACGACGGCGAGCAGGCCGGCGACGTCTACGAGGCCTTCGCCGTGGAGACCGATCTTGGCTACACCCGCTATTCGGAGATCGTCAACAAACTCGACCAACTGGGGATCGTCGAGACCTCCTATGACGGCATGGAGGGACGGGGTCGCTCCCGGCAGCTCTCGCTCGCGTACGACCCCGATGCGATTCTCGACCGGCTCGACTGACTCACTCCTCGTCGGTCTCCTCCGAGCCGGGGAGGCGATCCCCGCCGGCGCCCGCCCCCTTCGCGTCCATCGGTTCGGCCGTCTCCGAGGCGTGCGAGCCGGTGGCGTCGCGTGCCGCCTCGTCCCCGCGGTAGCGCCACGTCCCGTCCTCGCGCTCGACGCCCGGGAGCTCCGCGAGGGCGTCGCTCACGCGGTCGTACCACTTCTCGGCCGATCCGAACCCGGCGGGGTGGTCCTCGTGGAGGGCGGCGATCCGCTCCTCATCGGCCTCGCCCTCGTCGGCGAGGAGGGCGAACGCGGCGTGGACGGCCGCGCGTTCATCTCCATCGAGATCGAGCGACTCGAGGGCGTGTTTCGCGTCGCCGTAGGGCGCGTCGTCGTCGGGGCCGTGGCGGCCGTCGACGCTGGGGTCGTCGAGGCCCGGTCGGCCCGCGTACCGCCACGCCTCCTCACCCGGCTCGATCTCGGGGAGCGCGGCGAGCCCCCCGCGGGCGAACCCCTCCCACCACGCCTTCGAGGAGTCGTAGCCTGCCGGCTGCTCGCTGTAGAGGGCGTCGCGGATCTCGTGGGGCGTCGCCTCGCCCCAGTACGAGAGGAAGGCGAACGCACCCCGGAGCGCCGCCGCCCGGTCGGGCGGATGATCGGCCCGGTCGAGGGCGGCCTCGACCTCGTCGGGGACGTCGATCCGGTCGTCCGCGCTCGCGTCGCCGGGGGCCTCGATCACCCGCCGGCCGCTGTCGGTGAGCTCGTAGCCGTCCTCGCTTCCGACGACCAGCCCGCTCTCGGCGAGCGCGTCGAGCCGGTCGGGGGCATCATTGAGATCGTCGAGCTCCGCGGCCGTCCGCGGCCCGTCGGCGAGCCGTTCGAGGACGGTCCTGTCGGTGTCGTCGAGCGTCGGAGTTCCCATACCCGGTCCGAGGGCGGCGAGCCGGTTAGCTGTTGGTGGGGTTCAGGCCGCCATCTCGCGGCAGGTCTCGGCGCACTCGCGCAGCGTCTCCGCACAGAGCTGGCAGTGGTCGTGGTCGTGCTGTTCGCACTCGTCGGCACACTCCTCGCAGGCGTCGGCACAGATCGTCGCCAGCTCGGCGTGGTAGCCCGAATCGCGCGCCATGAAGCGCGCGTGTAGCGTCGTCAGGTCCGCGACGTCCCGACACAGGCGGATGCACTCGGCCATTCCTTCGCCCTCCTCGGCACAGGCGTCCGCACACCACTCGCAGGCCTGTGCGGCGTCGAGGCAGTTGTCCAGACACTCGGCCATCTCGTCGTCGAGGTGTTCGATTTCGGTGAGCGCCATTGCACGTATAGAAACGCTCGCATCCCTTTCCGATGTTTCGCTTGCGATATCGTACCGAACGATGGGGATGACCTTACGGATCGAAAGTGCGGGCCGCCTCGGATCGGGTGGACGGAGCGTCGATGGGGAAGCGTCGGCGAAACGAGCCGGTTCTGACCGCAACGCGCGTGGTTTCGAGTCCGAAGCCCGACTGAAACGTTTTTTCTTCTGGGGTGTGACCGCCCGCCCATGAAAACCACCGGCGGAAGCGAAGACGAGAAACGACGCGCGGGCGAACGCGCCGCCGAACTCGTCGCGGACGGGACGGTCGTCGGTCTCGGCACCGGCTCAACGACGGCCCACGCGATCCGCGCGCTCGGCGAGCGGGTCGGAGATGGTCTCGATATCCGGGGGATCGCGACCTCGTATCAGTCGGCGGACCTCGCCCGCGAGGTCGGCGTCCCCCTGACGACGCTCGACGACGCCGCCCCCGACCTCGCCATCGACGGCGCGGATCGGGTCGCGGGCTTCGACCTGATCAAGGGCGGCGGGGCGGCCCATGCCCGCGAGAAACTGGTCGCGAGCGCCGCCGACCGGTTCGTCGTGGTCGTCGATCCCTCGAAGGAGTGCGACTCCCTCGACGGCTCGGTTCCCGTCGAGGTCCTGCCGTCGGCCCGGACGCCGGTTTCGAGGACGATCGAAGCGCTGGGCGGCGACCCGACCCTTCGGGCGGCCGAGCGAAAGGACGGACCCGTCGTCACCGACAACGGCAACCTCGTGCTCGACTGCGGGTTCGACCGGATCGAGGAGCCCGGCGGGCTGGCCGACGAGCTCTCGGGGGTTCCGGGGATCGTCGAGCACGGCCTGTTCGTCGGACTGGCCGACGCGGTGATCGTCGGGACCGAAGCCGGCGTCGAGAAGCGCGAGCGCAGCCGCTGATCGGCGCGAAAAAACGAGAAGGGCTCGGAAACCGAGTTACAGGTCGCGGGGCTGGACCGTCTTCCGGTCGTTGTCCTCTGCGCGTCGCGCCGCATCGTCGAGGAGCTCCTCGACTTCCTCGTCGAGCGCGTCGTAGAAGTCGGAGGAGACGTTGTGGTCGGACAGTGCTTCCTTTACGGCGGCTTTGACGATCAGGTCTGCCATACGGACGCCCTTTTTCCGGCCGCCTTTATAAGCTTTCGTAAATCGACCCGTTTCGAAGGCGACGAATAGGAATAGCTGGGTGTCTACCTCTCGAATATGGAACTTCACGATATTCTTGAACGAGTTTCAGACGGTGAATTAAGCCCGCAGGAGGCCCAAGCCCGCCTCGCGGGATACGCGACCACCGACGCGGGCCGGTTCGATGCCGCCCGCGAGCGCCGGCGCGGCATCCCCGAGGCGATCTTCGCGCCCGGCAAGACTACCGAGGAGGTCGCGACGCTCGCCCGGACCGCCCTCGAAACCACGGGGCGGGCGATCGTCACGCGTATCGACAGCGACGAGGCCGCGACCGTCGAGGCGAGGGCCGAGGGCCAGGGAACCTACCACGAGCGGGCGCGCTGTCTCGTCGTCCGCGGCGACGGATTCGAAGCGCCCGAACTCGCCGCCGCCGTCGGGGTGGTCACCGGCGGGACCGCCGACCGCCGTCCGGCGGGCGAGGCTGCGGTGATCGTCGAGGAGATCGGTGCCGACGTCGAGCGGGTCGAGGACGTGGGTGTGGCGAGTCTCTCGCGGGTGATCGACCAGCTTCCCCGACTGCGCGAACTCGACGTGCTCGTGGTTGCCGCCGGGCGTGAGGGGGCCCTTCCGACCGTGGTCGCGGGACTCGTCTCCGCACCTGTAATTGGACTGCCGGTCTCGAGCGGCTACGGCTTCGGGGGAGACGGCGACGCCGCACTCCGGGGGATGTTGCAGTCCTGTAGCGTCCTCTCGGTCGTGAACATCGATGCGGGGTTCGTCGCGGGTACGCAGGCGGGGCTGATCGCGCGAGCCGTCGACGACGCCCGTCCGTAGTTCCGGAATACGAAACGAGAGTATCGAATTCCAAACGCTTGATTCCAGAATCGCTCCTATCTATTTTCGTTTCGGAAAGGTATCTTTCACAGAGTCGAATTCTGGTCTGATTTTGGAAAGAGTATTTATCGGGCCTTCCCATAGTGTGACTTACCGGCACAGCGGATTGCCGGATGAACGCAATGCCACACTGTGACCACTGCGACGCGCATGTCTCCGAGCGATTCGAGCGCGTGTTCGCCGACGAACGCGGGCGGATCTACGCCTGCCCGAGCTGCTCGGCGAACGCGGGAATCGCGGAAGCGGCGAGACACCGCGCGCGAAAGGCATAAGGTGCCCCCTGAGGCTACCCGAACCGTCACGTAAGTACCACGCGAAGCCTCTCCTTTCGACGATGACCCACTACGTCTACGTGCTCGAATGTGCCGACGGCAGCCTCTATACGGGCTACACAACCGACGTCGAGCGACGGCTCGCCGAACACGACGCGGGCAAGGGCGCGAAGTACACCAGCGGGCGGACGCCCGTTTCCCTCCAGTATACGGAGTCCTTCGAGAGTCGGTCGGCGGCGATGAAACGGGAGTACGCGATCAAACAGCTCTCGCGGGCCGAAAAGGAGCGACTGATCGACTACTGAACCGTGTGTTCAGTGATCGGCTCGGGGTCGATGAAGGCGTACTCGACCGCCTGGCGGCCGAGTTTGCGGACCCGTTCTTCGAGGGCTTCATCGACGAACTCGCCGTCGGCGTCGAACTGATCGCTCGCGTTGCGGATGCCGACCTGGTGGGGGAGCGTCCAGCCGTGCACCGCCCGGACGACCGCCCGGAGGTGTTCGAGGGTCGGGCCGAAGGTCCCCCCGCCCGCGACCGCGAGCAGCCCTGTCGTAGTGTCCTCGAACTCGTCGAACCCGCAGTAATCGAGCGCGTTTTTCAGTGCCGCCGAGAAGGTCCCATGATAGACGGGCGTCCCCAGCAGGACCGCGTCGGCCTCGCGGATCTCGTGCATGAGCCGTTCGGCATCGGCGGTGGTTTCGGTGTCGGGATCGTACACCGGCAGGTCGTACTCGCGCAGATCGAGCAGCTCGGTCGATGCGCCGGCCGCGCGGGCGGCAGCAAGCGCGTGTTCGAGCCCGAGGCGGGTGTAACTGCCGTCCCGGAGGCTACCACAGACCGCGACGACGCGTGGGGAGTCCATACGTGAACTGGGGGGCCAGCGGGGAAAACCGCACCGAAGACCCGCCGATTTTTCTCCCCCGGTCGTGATTAGCCCGCATGGACGCGATCAACTTCGGGACCGACGGCTGGCGGGCGACGCTCGACACGTTCACCACCCCTCGGGTGCGAATGGTCGGCCAGGCAGTCGCCACGTATCTCGACGAGGAGGGCTTCGATGCTCCGGTCGCGGTCTGTTACGACGCCCGCGAAAGCTCCCCCGGGTTCGCCGAGGAGCTCGCGCGCGTGCTCTGTGTCAACGGCTTCGACGTAGTGATGCCCGAGCGCGACCGCCCCACGCCGCTGCTCTCGTGGGCGATCGTCGACCGGGGCCTCGCGGGCGGGCTGATGCTCACTGCCTCGCACAACCCGCCCGAATACAACGGCGTGAAGTTCATCCCGAGCGACGGCTCGCCCGCCCTCCCCGAGATCACCGAAACCATCGAGGCGAACCTCGCCGAGCCCGAGCCCCTACCCGAAGACGAGTGGGGCTCGGTCCGGAAGGTCGACTTCGTCACGCCCCACGCCGATCACGCGCTCGACCTGGTGGATGCGGATCTCGATCTTCCGGTCGCCTACGACGCCATCCACGGCAGCGGGCGCGGGGTCACCGACAGCCTGCTGAAACGTGCGGGTGCTGACCTCACTCGCCTGCGCTGTGACGACGACCCGACGTTCGGCGGCGTCTCGCCCGAACCCACCCGCGAGAACCTCACGGAGCTGATCGAGCGCGTGACGGAGGGTGAGGCCGAGTTGGGCGTCGCGAACGACGGCGACGCCGACCGGATCGCGGTCGTCACGCCCGAACGCGGCCCCCTCAACGCGAACCTGCTCTACGCGGCGCTCTACGACTACCTGCTCGAGACCGACTCGGGACCGGCCGTTAGAACGGTGTCGACCACCTTCCTCGTCGACCGGATCGCGGAGGCCCACGGCGAGGAGGCTATCGAAGTGCCCGTCGGATTCAAGTGGGTCGCCGAGGCGATGGGCGAGCACGACGCGCTGATGGGTGGCGAGGAGTCGGGCGGGTTCAGTATGAGGGGACACGTCCGCGAGAAGGACGGCGTCCTGGTCGCGCTGCTCGCCGCGATGGCCCATTCCGAAGAGCCGCTCGACGACCGGGTGGATCGCCTGCTCGCCGACCACGGCGAGATCCACCAGAGCCGGATCAGCGTCGACTGTCCCGACGACGAGAAGGACTCGACCCTCGACGCCCTTTCCGAGCGGATCCCGGAGTCCGTCGCCGGCGAGCGCGTCGAGGACGTCAACACCGCCGACGGGTTCAAACTCCTGCTCGAAAGCGGGGCGTGGCTGCTCGTCCGTCCCAGCGGCACGGAACCCAAACTACGGGTCTACGCCGAGGCCGAACGTGAGGACCGGGTCGAGGCCCTCCTCGAAGACGGCCGAACACTGGTCACCGAGGCCCGTTGAGTTCCCCCTGAAAGCGGTTCTCACCCACCCGATCGATCTCGAACCCGAGCGCCTCGTAGAACGGGCACACGTCGGGACGAAAATCGGCGACGAGCGAGCCTACGACCCGCTCGGCGGCCGCCCCGACCAGCGCCGACCCGATCCCGTTCCCCCGGTGGGTTCGGGTCACCGCGATTCCCTTGATCCGAGTGCCGTCGAGGACCAGTACGCCCCGGACGTGGCCGTCCCCGACTGCGACCAACACGTCCTCCCGCTGTATGGCGGCGCGCACCTCCTTCGGTTCGACTTCCAGCAGTGCACCCTCCAGTATCCGCATGCAGGTCTCGAACTCCTCCTCTCGGGCCTCGCGGATCATCCCGGCTCACCCGCCCTTGATCAGCCGGAGCACCTGTACTCGCTGGGCGTTGACGGGCTGGTCCTCGGGGACGGGTCGGCCCTCGACCATCACGCTCACTTCGTGGGGGCTGAGATCGAGTTCCGCCAGCAGGTCGCAGTAGGTGGGGTCGGGGAGGCTGAGGTCATGGGTGTCCTCGCCGACGACCTCGACGGTGACGTTCATGGCGTGTCTACCGCCGCGAGGGGTTTCAGACTGTCGCGGTCGGTTCACCCTGCTCGTCCGCCTGCTCCCCGTACCGGCCGTACAGCGCGAGGACGAGCGCACCGAGTCCGAGCAACAGCACGACGAGGTCGACGAGCCCGCTGAGGAAGGGGATCAAGCCGAGGAGCGCGACGACCATCAGCCCGACGACGAGCGCGAACACTCGTTTCATTCCATGGTACTAGCTACCGATGGACAAATAGCTGGCTGATGGAGACGTCGCTCGACCGTCTCGGGGAGTTTATCACGCCCGCGGCGCGTGAATCGGGTATGAGCGAGACCGAGGGTGAGGGCGCGTCGAGGCCCGGACGCGACGAGATCTGGGTCGAGAAGTACCGTCCTCAGACGTTGGACGACGTGATCGGCCAGGAGGACATCACCAGTCGACTGGAGCGCTACGTCGAGCGCGACGACCTCCCGAACCTGTTGTTCTCGGGGTCGGCAGGGATCGGCAAGACGACGTGTGCGACCGCCATCGCCCGCGAGGTCTACGGCGACGACTGGCGGGACAACTTCCTCGAACTCAACGCCAGCGACGACCGCGGGATCGACGTCGTGAGAGGGAGGATCAAGGAGTTCGCACGCGCGAGCTTCGGCGGGTATTCCTACAGAATCATCTTCCTCGACGAGGCCGATTCCCTCACCTCGGACGCCCAGTCCGCCCTCAGGAGAACGATGGAACAGTTCTCCTCGAACACGCGGTTCATCCTCTCGTGTAACTACTCCTCGAAGATCATCGACCCGATCCAATCGCGGTGTGCGGTCTTCCGGTTCTCGTCGATCGCCGACGAGGCCGTCGGCGAGCGGATCCGGGAGATCGCTGCCAACGAGGGGATCGAGTTCACCGACGGGGGCGTCGAGGCGCTCGTCTACGCCGCCGACGGCGACATGCGCCGGGCGGTCAACTCGCTTCAGGCTGCCGCGGTCATGGGCGAGACCGTCGACGAGGAGGCGGTTTATACGATCACCGCCACCGCCCGCCCCGAGGAGATCGAGGCGATGGTCACGAGCGCCCTGGAGGGCGACTTCACGACCGCACGCGCGACCTTGGACGACCTCCTCTCGAACAAGGGGCTCTCGGGCGGCGACGTCATCGACCAACTGCACCGCTCGGTCTGGGATCTCGGTCTCAGCGACCAGAAGGCGGTGCACACCCTCGACCGGATCGGCGAGACCGATTATCGCATCACCGAGGGCGCAAACGAGCGGATCCAACTGGAGGCGTTTCTGGCCTCGCTCGCGCTCGCCGACGAGGCCTGAGAACGCTCCGTTCGTTCCGTTCTACCCGCTCGCTGGCTCTCCCGGGCCCGACGTCCCGCCGTTTCGGCCGCTTCGCCAGTGACCGGCCATCGTACCGGCTCCGGGACCGATGACGACCGCCATGGCCGCCACGTTGACGACCGGGATCAGATACAGAACGCTGACGAGGACCGACCCGAGCGCGAGCCAAGCGTTCGACGGGAGGACATATCGCCGTGTTTTCGCAACTACTCAAAGCGTTTGTGGCCGTACCCCTCGCTTGACCCTCAGTGCTTCTCGAAGTCCTCCAGGTCGCCCTGGGGATCGCCCTCTTCGATCTCGACGCCCTCGACGTCGGCTTTGACCGGCCCGGTTCGACACCACTCGATCATCGCCTCGACGTCCTCCTCGGTGCCTTCGAAGACCCCCTCGACCCGACCGTCCTCCAGGTTACGGATCCAGCCGGTCAGGTCGTGGGCACGGGCGGTCTCGTGGGCGTTGTCCCGGAAGTGGACGTCCTGAACGTTCCCTTCGATGAAGACGTGAACTCGCGAATCCGGCATATCCCCCGATTTCACGGATTCGACTCAAAACCCTTGGCCCGTCACTCGCAACGGCTCCGTTGACCGAATCGCGGGAATACGGCCCCCTCACATGTGCAAGCCAACTGTTTATTGAAATACCGCGGCTCGTCTCAAGTGGAGATCACAATGCCAGTCGAAAACACCGAAGATCTGTTCGTCGAGGGGCTACAGCACATCTACTACACCGAACAGCGGCTGCTCGACGCGCTCGAGGAACTCGAGAGCACCTCCAGCACCGAGGAGCTTCAGGAGGGCTTCTCCGAGCACCGCTCGGAGACCCAGGAGCACATCAGCCGGCTCGAGGAGGTCTTCGAGGCCGTCGGCCAGGAGCCCGAGGGAAGCGAGGACCCGGTCGTCGAGGGGATGATCGAGGCCCACGAGGAGTTCGTCGAGCAGGATCCCAGCGAGGGTGCGCTCGACCGGTTCAACATCGCCGCCGGCCAGAAGTCCGAGCACTACGAGATCGCCTGCTACGGCAACCTCACGCCGCTTGCCGACCAGCTCGGGCTGGACGAGGCCGCCGACCTGCTCGAACAGAACATGCGCGAGGAGCAGGACGAGCTCGACAGCCTCTCGGAGATGGGCGAGGAGTTCGACTACGGCCGCATCGAGGCGTAGTCGCTCGACTCCCCGATCAGATCGCTCGTTTTTTCGTGGTCCGATGGCGCCAATGTGAGAACCGTCGCTACGAACTGGGGCTCGGAGTAGAGGGAGTAACCGGACGGTACTCCGATTCGGCCGTTCTGATGGTGGGTGCGCAACAGTTTTATCGCCCGATTGGCCACTAGCGGTATCATGAGTGCGCTTGAAGCCGAATACCGCCTCGAGTATTTCGAGGAGAACGACTTCGTCAGGCGGGAGTGTCCGGAGTGTGGGGCCTACTTCTGGACGCGCGACCACGACCAGGAGCTCTGCGGGGAGCCACCATGTGTCGAGTACTCCTTCATCGACAACCCGGGGTTCGAGGGCGAGTACTCGCTCGAGGAGATGCGCGAGAACTTCCTCTCCTTCTTCGAGGAGCACGGCCACAAGCGGGTTGAGCCCTACCCGGTCGCCGCGAACCGCTGGCGCGACGACGTCTTACTTACTCAGGCGTCGATCTACGACTTCCAGCCGCTGGTCACGAGCGGGAAGACCCCGCCGCCGGCGAACCCGCTGACCATCAGCCAGCCCTGCATCCGGATGCAGGACATCGACAACGTCGGAAAGACCGGCCGACACACGATGGCCTTCGAGATGATGGCCCACCACGCCTTCAACACGCGCGAGGACGTCCCCGAGGATCAGTACGCCTACTACGGCGAGGTCTACTGGAAGGACCAAACGGTCGAGTACTGTGACGACTTCTTCACCTCCCTCGGAGCCGACCCTGAGGAGATCACCTACATCGAGGACCCGTGGGTCGGCGGAGGGAATGCAGGACCCGCCATCGAGGTCATCTACCGGGGCGTCGAACTCGCGACGCTGGTCTTCATGTGCATGGAGGCCGACCCCGAGGGCGAGTACGAACTCAAGGACGGGAACCGCTACTCGTACATGGACACCTACATCGTCGACACGGGCTACGGGCTCGAACGCTGGACCTGGGTGTCCCAGGGAACTCCGACCGTGTACGAGGCGATCTACCCCGAGATGATCGACTTCCTGACTACTAACGCCGGTATTTCCCACACCGACGAGGAGGCGGCCTTGCTCCACGAGGCCTCGAAGCTCGCGGGCCACATGGACATCGACGAGGCGGAGGACATGGAGAGTGCCCGCGGCGAGATCGCGGCGGGCGTCGGGGTCGAGGTGGGCGAACTCGAGGCGCTGATGGAGCCGATGGAGGACGTCTACGCCATCGCGGACCACTGTCGAACCCTCGCATACATGCTCGGCGACGGGATCGTCCCCTCGAACGTCGCGACGGGCTATCTCGCACGAATGGTCCTCCGACGGACGAAACGGCTCTGTGATACCGTGGGCGTCGACGCACCGCTCGACGAACTCGTCGACATGCAGGCAGAACGGTTGGGCTACGAGAACCGCGACACGATCCGGGACATCGTGCGCACGGAAGTCGAGAAATACCGAGAAACCCTCGAACGGGGCGGGCGGCGCGTCGAGGGGCTCGCCGAGGAGTACGCCGGGCGCGGCGAGCCGATCCCCACCGAGGAGCTGCTCGAACTATACGATTCGCATGGTATCCAGCCCGACATGGTCGAGGAGATCGCCGAGGGGGCCGGCGCGACGGTCGAGGTGCCCGATGACTTCTACAGTCTGGTCGCGGGCCGACACGACGCCGGCGAGGCCACCCGTGAGCCCGAGGAACGCGACGAGCGGGTCGCGGAGCTTCCCGATACCGAGAAGCTCTACTACGACGACGCCGAGCGCACCGACTTCGAGGCGGTGATCCTCGACGTGATCGAGCGCTCGGAGGGCTACGACGTCGTCCTCGACCAGACGATGTTCTACCCTGAGGGCGGTGGCCAGCCCGCCGACCACGGGACCATCTCGACCGACGACGGCAGCTACGGCGTCTCTGACGTTCAGGAGCGCGAGGGCGTGGTCCTCCATCGGGTCGAGGAAGAGCCCGAGAAGGGCGCGCTCGTGCGCGGGCGGATCGACCCCGAGCGCCGGCGCAGCCTCATGCGCCACCACACCGCGACCCACATCGTCGGCCACGCCGCCCGCGAGGTGCTTGGCGAGCATATCCGACAGGCCGGCGCCCAGAAGGGCATCGATAGCGCGCGACTGGATGTTCGTCACTACGACCGGATCTCCCGCGAGCAGGTCAAAGAGATCGAGCGCATCGCAAACGACCTGGTGACCGACAACGTCTCGGTGACCGAGGAGTGGCCCCACCGAAACGAGGCCGAGGCCGACCACGGCTTCGACCTCTATCAGGGCGGGATCCCGCCGGGAGAGCACATCCGTCTGATCCACGTCGCCGAGGACGTTCAGGCCTGCGGGGGCACTCACGTTTCGCGGACCGGTGACATCGGTGCGATCAAGGTCGTCTCGACCGAACGGGTCCAGGACGGGGTCGAGCGCCTGACCTTTGCCGCGGGTACGGCCGCGATCGAGGCCACCCAGCGGACCGAGGACGCCCTCTCCGAGGCGGCGACGATCCTCGACGTCTCCCCGCCGGAGGTGCCCGCGACCGCCGAGCGTTTCTTCGAGGAGTGGAAAGCGCGCGGCAAGGAGATCGAGGCCCTCACCGAGGAACTGGCCGAACTGCGCACCGACGAGGGCGAGGCAGTCGACCTCGGCGGGACGACCGCCGTGATCCAGCGCCTCGACACCGACAGCGACGAGCTGCGCGCCACGGCGAACGCGCTGGTAAGCGAAGGTAAGGTCGCCGTCCTCGGAAGCGCGAGCGACGGCGCGCAGTTCGTCGTCGCCGTCCCTGACGGCGTGTCGATCAACGCGGGGGAGGTCGTCGGCACGCTCGCAGGTCGCGTCGGCGGCGGCGGCGGCGGTCCGCCGGACTTCGCACAGGGTGGCGGCCCCGACGCAGACAAACTCGACGAGGCGCTCGAGGGCGCCCCCGATATTCTCAAGCGGGTGCTGAACGGCTGAAACCGCCCTTCGATTCTTGACTCTCGCCCTCTACCCGACAACCGGATTCCTTACCCACCGTCGGCCGGTAACCTTCGGCAATGGCGAGCGTAGACCGGGAGGGTGTGACGCTGTACTACGAGGTCGAGGGAGACGGTGAGACGGTCGCCTTTCTCGGCGATCTCGGACTGGGTGCGTGGCAGTGGGGTTGGCAGCACGCCGCACTCGCGGGCCCCTACGAGGTGCTGGTCTACGACATGCGGGGAACGGGCCGGTCTGACACTCCTTCCGGCCCCTACTCAGTCGCGGAGTTGGCGGCCGATCTGGAGGCGATCCTCTCCGACCGAAGTGTCTCTCGAACCCACCTCGTCGGGGCCGGACTCGGCGGGATGGTCGCCTTACAGTACGCCCGCGAGTACGGACGGGCGCGGAGTCTCATCCTGATCGGGACGAGTTCCGGCGGGGCGCGTGCGTGCCTACCGCGCGAACCCCGCGAGGCGCTGTTCGCGTCGCCCGACGATCCCGAAGCGCGTCGGGAGTCGCTGTCGGCGCTGTTTTCCGAGACGTTTCTCACAGAGCGATCGGAGGCGTGCGAGGGGATTGCCGAGTGGCGGGCGGGCGACGCAGAGCACGAGGGCTGTGTGGCTCAGAACGCGGCCTTCGAGGCCTTCGACGCGAGCGACTGGCTCTACGAGGTCACGCTCCCGGCACTCGTCGTCCATGGAGGCCGCGACGAGGTCGTCCCCGTCGAGAACGCCGACCTGCTCGTCGAGGGGCTCCCGAGGGCGACCCGCGAGATCTACGAGGGAGCGGGCCACGGGGTCTGGGTCGAGCGCTCTCGACCCGTCAACGACCGCGTTCTCGATTTTCTCGTCTCCATCGACTAACACAGCGCCGCCCGCACCGCGTCCGCGAGCGCGTTGACCCGCAGGGCGTGTTCCGTCTCCTCGCGGATCCCGTTGGTGACGTAGCTGAAGGCGATCCCGTCCTCGGGGTCGGCCCAACCGACGATGCTGCCGAGCCCGCCGTGGCCGAAGACCCGCTCGGGCGAGAGGCTGCCGAACTTGTCCCACGCGCCGCCTCCGAGGACCACCCCGAGCCCGTAGCGCCGCGGGACGCCGAGGGTGCCGTCGCGCTCGACGGCGACCTGCTCGCTGGTCATCGCCGTGACGGTTTCGGCGTCGAGGACCCGCGTCCCGTCGAGTTCGCCCCCGTTCGCGAGGCAGGCGTAGAACCGGGCCATGTCGCGGGCCGTGCCCGTCGCGGAGGCCGCGGGGACCACCGCGCGGTGGAGCCACTCCTCGCCGAACAGCGCTGCGGCCTCGGCGTTCGAGAAGGTATCGAGGCCCGCATCGTGCTCGCGGGCGCGTTCGCCCGGCTCGAAGCCCGTGAGGCTCGCGGTCGTGTCCGGTTCGTTCGTCGGGATTCCCAGATCGGTGTCGTCCATTTCGAGGGGGTCGAACACCCGATCGTCGAGGAACTCCTCGACCGGCGTTCCGCTCGCCCGCCGGACGAGTTCGCCGACGAGAAACCCGTAGGACAGCGAGTGGTACGCCGCAGTTTCGCCCGGCGAAAACGTCGTTTCGGCGTCCTCCATTGCCTCGACGGCGGCCTCCCAGTCGCCCCATCGCTCGAACTCGGCGTCGAAGGCGGTCTCGTGGAGCCCCGCCTGGTGTGAGAGGACCTGCCGGACGGTGATCTCGGCTTTCTCACCCCCCGGGGCGAACTCGGGCCAGTGGTCGACGACGGGGTCGTCGTAATCGAGGAGACCGCCTTCGACACACTGATGAAGCGCGACACCCGCGTATGGCTTGGTACACGAGAAGAGGACGTGCTTTCGATCTTGGGTGGTCGCCTCGCCGTCGGGACCCGTCGATCCGCCCGCGAGGTCGAGTACGAGCTCATCCTCGTGATGGACCGCGAGCTGTGCGCCGTGGTGCAGGCCGGCCTCGACGTGCGTCTCGAAGACGGCCTCGACTCGGTCGATCGCGTCCATGGTCCGATGATACGTGCCAGCCCCAAAGGGTCACGGTCTATCAGGTGATAACTGTCCGTTCCACAACTGTTTTTACGATCGACCCCGTGAATCCGGTAGTGAGTATTCCCCGTATTGCAGTTCTCGACGCCTCCCACGGAGATAGGAACACGAAACGAAACTTCCGACGCGAACTCGACGCATCCCTGAGCGAATTCGACGTTACCGCCGGCGAACTTCCCGAATCGTTCGATTACGACGCGGCCGTCGTCACGGGTTCGCGCTCGTCGGTCTACTGGGACGAGCCCTGGATCGCCCCCACGAAAGCGTGGATCGGCGACGCCATCGGGCGCGATCTTCCCTTCCTCGGGATCTGCTACGGTCACCAGCTGCTGGCGGACGTACTCGGCGGCACCGTCGAGGGAATGGGCGAGTACGAGATCGGTTACAACGAGATCGCTCACACCGACGACTCCCCACTGTTTGCGGGGATCGACGAGACGTTCCTCGCCTTTACGTCCCACTCTGATGCCGTCGTCGAACTGCCACCGGACGCCGAGCCGCTCGCGGAAAACGAGTACTCGAACCACGGCTTCCGGAAGGACCACGTCTTCGGCGTCCAGTTCCACCCCGAATACGACATGGAAACCGCCGCGGGCCTCACCCGACGCAAGGACCTCTCCGAGGAGCGCCGCGACACGGTTCTAGAGGGAATCACCGAGGAGAACTACGCCGCCGCCTGCGAGGCGAAACTCGTCTTCGAGAACTTCCTCGGGTACGTCCGGGGGCTCGCGGACCACGCCGAACAGAAAAGCGAGCAGTCGGCCGCCGCCGACTGACGCCATTCTCGGGCCGGCGACCGTCGTGGCTCCGGGGCCGACCGCGCCTATCGCGAGCTGCGAATGTGGGATAGATGTGTTTTTTAGGAGTGGGAACGATCCTCGTCCATGCTCGATTATGTGGGACTCGAGGACGAACTGGACGACGAAGCACGGTCGTTTCGCGACAGCGCCCGCGAGTTCGTCGACGAGTACGTCCGCCCGGGGATCGCAGAACACTACGAGGCGGGCACTTTTCCCGAAGAAGTCATCCCAGAGATGGGCGAGCGGGGTTTTTTCGCGACGAACCTCGACGGCTACGGCCTCCCTGACGCCAGCGAAACCGCCTACGGGCTGGTGATGCAGGAGCTCGAAGCCTGCGACTCGGGGCTGCGCTCGATGGCCAGCGTTCAGGGCGCGCTCGCGATGTACCCGATTCACGCCTTCGGCAGCGAGGACCAGAAAGACGAGTGGCTCCCCCCGATGGGGAACGGCGAGGCCGTCGGCGGCTTTGCGCTCACCGAGCCCGACCACGGCTCGGACGCGGGAAGCATGGAAACCCGGGCCGAGCGCGACGGCGAGGAGTTCGTGCTGAACGGCGAGAAACGATGGTGTACGAACTCGCCCATCGCGGACGTATTGGTCGTCTGGGCGCGCGATGCATCGAGCGAGGACGAGCCGGTGCGGGGCTTTCTGGTCGAAACCGACCGCGACGGGCTCGAAATCGAGGCCATCGACGGGAAGCTCTCGCTTCGGGCCTCCAGTTCCGGGGAGTTCACGATGGAGAACGTCCGCGTGCCCGATGAGAACGTTTTGCCCGGCGTCGAGGGGATGAAGGGGCCGCTGTCGTGTCTCACCCAGGCGCGCTAC
The DNA here is from genome assembly GCF_003697815.1 of Halalkalicoccus subterraneus. Classification (NCBI taxonomy): domain Archaea; kingdom Methanobacteriati; phylum Methanobacteriota; class Halobacteria; order Halobacteriales; family Halalkalicoccaceae; genus Halalkalicoccus; species Halalkalicoccus subterraneus. The sequence continues at coordinate 25,226 of NZ_RDQG01000017.1, forward strand.
GGCATCGCGTGGGGGGCGGTCGGGGCGGCCCGCGACTGTTTCGAGGAGGCCCGCGCGTACGCGACCGACCGCGAGCAGTTTGACAAACCCATCGGCGGGTTCCAGCTCCAACAGGAGAAACTCGCGGAAATGGCGACCGAGATCACGACGAGCCAGCTGCTCGCCCACCGGTTGGCTGAGCTCAAAGAACGCGGCGACATGCGGCCCCAACACGTCTCGATGGCCAAACGCAACAACGTCGAGATGGCCCGCGACCAATCGCGGATCGCCCGCGAGATGCTCGGGGGCAACGGGATCACCGACGAGTACTCGCCGATGCGCCACATGGCCAACATGGAGACGGTCTACACCTACGAGGGCACCCACGACATCCACACGCTGATCCTGGGTCAGGACCTCACCGGTATCGCGGCGTTCGAGTAGCGACCTATCGGCGGACGAAGCGCCCCCAGAGCGCCCGTTGATCGGCGATCACCTCGTACAGCCATTCCCTACTCCGGTCGTAACCCGGAACCATCCTGAAGAGCTTTACCGTGGTGCGCTCGGCCGGTCCGAGGCGCGCGCCGATCTCCTCGACGGCCCGTCCACAGGAGTAGACCGCGTCGTCGGTCAGTAAGTGGACACACGACTCGTAGTCGTCGGGAAGCCGGGCGCGCTGATCGGGCGTCAGTTCGGAGAAGCCGACGGGTTCGAACGCGCCCCTCGAATCGGCGTACTCGACACACCACGTACAGAACCCGCAGTCGTCGTCGTAGACGAGCCGGGGCGGGGCTCGGATCACGGCGACCACACCCTCACCCCGGATTCGGTCGGTGCCAGCGAAAGCGCCATACCGGCATTGGAACGCCATCGGACATAGACCTGCGGATCGCGCCGCGGAGTTTATACGGCCCTCGCGCCTGCATCCGACATGGCGATCGATCCGCAGTTCGATCAAAACAGGGAGAAAGCGGGTACCCACAAGGGCCACGACGTCTGGGGCCCGGTCGAGGAACCCGAACAGCTCGGGATCCACGGCACGCACGTCGCCGTCGACTTCGACGTCTGTCTCGCGGACGGGGCGTGTCTGGAGGACTGTCCGGTCGACGTCTTCGAGTGGGTCGACACGCCGGATCATCCCGAAAGCGAGATCAAAGCCGATCCGGCGAACGAAACCCAGTGTATCGACTGCATGCTCTGTGTCGACGTCTGTCCCGTCGACGCCATCGACGTCGACGCGGGTCGGATCTAACCCTCCCGGTCGACGTCGAGTCGCTGTTGTAGCTCCGCCAGCTCCTCGCTCTCGGCGAGCTCCTCGAGGCGCTCCTGGAAGTGCTTCTCGCAGAGACCGACCCGGACCCCGTCCGATTCCGCGCTGACGGCCGCTTCGCGGTCGCAGTAGTGACAGCGCATACCGTTAGTAGGGAACGCAGACGGTTGAAGCCTCCGTTTACGGCAGTCGGGCACCGACCGCCCGGTAGGCCGGTTCGTCCAACCCCGCGCGTCCGAGGCGGTCGTCGTGGGCGTCGCTGCCGCCGGTAGGGACCAGGTCGTTCCGTTCGACGGCCCCTTCCACGAGCGCGGTGTCGACGGGCCGGCCGTAAGGGTACCACCGTTCGACCGCATCGAGGCGGTCGGTCAGCGAGAGGGCGGCCTCGGGATCGGGATACCGAAACGGGTGTGCGAGGCCGACGAGCGCGCACGACTCCCGGAGCGCCGAGAGTCCCCGATCGAACCCCGGGATCTCCCGCGGGACGTAACACGGACAGTTCGCGCCGATCAGTTCGGCGAACGCCCCCTCGTAATCGAACCCCGATCCGGGATGGGCCGCGATGGCGCGAGCGACGTGTGGCCGACCCAGCCCGGCAACGGGTTCGAGGTCGAGTTCGATTCCTAACTCGTTTTCGACCCGGCGGATGATCTCGCGTCCGCGCTCGATCCGGCTGGTCTGGACCCACTCGACGAGTTCGCTCAACGCGTTCGTTTCCCGCACGCCGTATCCAAGCAGGTCGACTGCGCCCTCCGGGGAGTCGACCCGAAGTTCGATCCCGCGGACGATCCGAACCCCGCCGCGATCGCTGACGGGGGCATCGAGCTCCGGATGAGGGCGGTCGTGGTCGGTGATCGCGACGACCTGCACGCCGGCGGTCCGCGCGGCGACGGGGACTTCCGGGAGGGTCATCGTGCCGTCGGAAGCGGTCGTATGAACGTGCAGATCCGCATACACCATGTCCACCCTATGATCCGACCCCCGAAGTCGTTGTGCATTATATGCCTAGAAGATACCGCCTCTACGATTATACTGGCAAAGGTGCCCTAGGATCATTATGGACAATCGTTATAATCATCGTCCGCTCAGATAGGGGTACGATGTGTTACACTAGCACCAACGGGCTGTTCGAAGACCACAGTTATCCGACGACCACCCGCGATCTGATCGACCGATACGGCGAGCAGACCCTCGAACTGGCCGGCGGCTCCCAGACGATCGGTGAGGTCCTGAGCGTGGCCGGCGAGGAGACGTTCGAGAGCGCCGAGGAGGCTCGATACGCCGTCTACGCGGGCATGGGTAGCGAGGCGATCGGCCGCGAGGGCTACACCGACCGTGATCCCGAACCGCCCGGAACCAACGGTCACGCCCCGGTCTCCTTCTAGACCCACTCGACCGTTTCGTCGAGCCCGACCGGAAGCGATCCCGTACTGTAGGCCTCGATCCGCCCCGACGGACGGGCCCGAAAGACCATTGCGGGGCGGTGGCCGACCGCGGGCTGTTCGCCACTGACTTGGGCCCATTCGTCGTCGCGAAACGACGAGCAGTCGACGAACAGGGTGATCCCGCCGCCGTGTTCCGCGAGCTGACCCGACGTTTTCGTTTCGGCCGTCTCCTTGACCGCCGCGACCGCCGTGTTCGCCGCCCGACGCGTCGGCGGCAGGGGGCGTGTCACCTCGACGAGCGTACCGGTGCCGTCCTTCTCGGCCCGAAAGTCGATCGAGTGGCCGGTCGTCACCTCGATCTCGGGGGTGATCTCGTAGCCGGCGTCGGTCAGGAGATGCGCGACGGTGAACTCGCTCATCGTCGCGCTCATACGGACGGGGTCGAGCCGGTCGCTCGTGCCGAGTTTGCTCGCCATGACGTACCGGTACTCGTCGAGGACGCCCGTGTGGAGGATCGACTCGTACCAGCCACAGGCCTCCCCGCGGGTGCTATCGGGGAAGCCGACGGCGTGCTCGCGGAAGAACCCGCGGGTCGTCTCCCGGCCGTCCTTCGAGCAGAAAACGGGCAGGAAGAACCACGAGAGATGCGGGTAGGCGGCGAGCCACGGTTCGGCCTCGTGGAGTTCGGCCAGCAGTTCGCGCTGAGCCCAGCGTGCGACGTGGTAGGGGACCTCCTCGAAGGTGTACTTCTCGGTTCGCCAGAGCGTACTCGGGGTCTGGGTGTTACCCATCCAGTAGGCCTCCTCGGCGTCCCAGATGAACAGGGCCGTATCGCCGTTGTCCATGTCGAAGCGTCGGGCGTCGTAGTGCCCGCCCGGGCTGAACCAGGGGGTCGAACAGCGCGCGCCGAGCGCGTCGTCGAGCGGGTGAAACAGGTCGCGATGGAGGCGGTCTTCGGACCACGATTGGGGAGAGTGTCGAAAGCGGAGCGGACGAGCCACACCACCAGTGAGGAGTCGAACGCTGTTGAGGGTTCCGGCCCGTCGGTGTGGGTAGCCGTTACATTGATGACCCGGGGTTTCCAAGAGTGAGTGTGGTTCGCAATGTCAATGGGTGCCTACGACGACGACGAACACGAGCGCCGAGAGAAGAAGAGCACGACGGTCGATACGGACTTCGATGACGACCGCTCGGAGTACCGCGGCACACTCGAGTTCGATTCGGGCGAGTCGGCGGAGGACCTCCTCGATCAGTTCCGGCGGATCAAATCGAGCTAGCGCCGACTGTTAGCGATCAGATACGACGACCCCGAAACGGTCGTGACCGCGACGATGTGACCGACGAGCGTCGCGACCAGCGTGGGATGGGCGCTGACGAACGGGAGCAGAATCACCTGTAGCAGGCCGAAGCAGACGTTGAGCCGGTCGACGGAGCCGAGCGTCGACGCCATCTCGGGATCGACCGGATACCGGAGAGCGCGCCACAGCGAGACGACGCCGATCCACCAGCTCGCACCGATCCGGTAACAGAGGTCCCAGCAGACGAGCAGCGTGAAGTAAACGAGCACCATCGACGGCTCGGGGCCGAACAGCTCGTTCAACAGCGGCGTCCCCGATCGTGCGGGATCGACCACGAACAGATAGGTCACGAGCGCGATGAACGCAAGCACGGAAAGGACGACCTCGATGTTCGAGCCGAAGAGCATCCGTTTGTAGGCCGACGAGACCGACACGGACCGGCCGAGTTCCCCCATCCGAAGCATCATCACGCTGCCCCCGGCGGCGACCACGACGGCGGCGGTGCCGGCGAGAAACGCGGTCCACGCGCCGTAGAGCACCGAAAAGACGACGACACCGACCTGAAAGAGCGCGAACTGGAACGCGACGGCGGCCCGGTTCGAGAGGCCGATCCCCGGAAGCGCGCTGACGATGCTCTCGTAGGTCCACGTGTCGCCGAAGTCGGGCTCCGTCCCCATCTACTCCTCCCCGAGCGCCCGTGCGACTGCCGTCTCGAAGGGAGTCAGCTCGATGGGGAGGTGCCGGCGGATCCGGTCGTCGGTGACGACGACGGGGTTTTTCATCCCGGCCGCCAGCGCGTGAGCGATGTCCCGGTCGACGTCGGTGACGAGGCTGACCCAGTAGGCCGACAGCGTCGGCGTCAACACCGGAACCGGAAGGATGTGGAGTCGCTTTCCGAGTTTCTCGGAGGTGACCTGCAGCATCTCCTGATAGCTCATCACGTCCGGCCCGCCGATCTCGAAGGTCCGTCCGGCCGTCTCGGCCTCCTCGAGAACGCCCACCAGGTAGGCGATCACGTCGTCGATGGCGATGGGCTGGCAGTCGGTGCGAACCCATCGTGGGGTGATCATCACCGGCAGCCGGTGGGCGAGCTGTTCGATCAGCTCGAAGCTCGCGCTCTCGGAGCCGATGATGACCGCCGCCCGAAGGGCCGTCAGGTCGTAACTGCCCTCCTCTAAAACGTACTCGACCTCCCGGCGCGAGCGCAGATGGCCGGAAAGCTCGTCGCGCTCGTCGCCGAGTCCCCCGAGGTAGATCACCCGGTCGGTCCCCGCCTCGCTCACCGCATCGCGGACGTTTGCGGCGAGCTTGCGGTCCATCTCCTCGAACTCGCCGCCCCCGCCCATCGAGTGGACGAGGTAGTAGACCGCGTCGATTCCCTCCAGTGCGGGCGGGATCGTCTCGGGTTCCAAGAGATCGCCCTCGTAGACGTCGATCTCGCGGGGACCCCGGTAGTCCGCCGCGTCACGGACGAACACCCGGACCTCGTGGCCCGCGTTCAGCAGCGGCTCTACCAATCGCTCGCCGACGAACCCGGTTGCGCCCGTCACCAGCACGTGCATACCGAAGGGTAGGGCGGGCGGTCCTTATACTGTGGCCCGGCTGCCGGTTTGGCCACGCTTCGATGTCTGCGTATCGTCCCTGATCGCCGCACTGTCGCGTTGGGTACTCACCCGTTTGACGCGTCGCTCCAGCCCGGCGTCGACGGCGCCCCGCGGCGTTCCTCTATCACCTCGACGAGCGTTGGCTCCGGATCGCTTCCCGCGTTCGCCTCCCATTCGTCGATCGACTCGCCGACCCACGAGGCCGTTTCCAGCACCCGGGTTCGGGTACGTTCGTAGACGTCGTCGCTGTGGCTCGTCGTCCCCGGTGCGGAGGCGCTCGCCCACGCGACGAACTCCGCGCGGTCGGCATCCGTGGCTCGCCCTTCCCGCAGGCGTTCGATCACTCCCTCCAGTTCGTCGGGCTCGGGGTGGACGAACACCTTCTGGCCGAGCGCCCCCGGTCCTAACAGCAGCCCGGTGAGTCCCTCGGGGACCTCGCCGTCGAGCAGGCGTTCGCCGCCGAAGGCCGACTCGACGCGCTCGCATTCGGTTTCGGCCTCCAATGCGAGGTTGTGTCCGGGGTACTCGGCACATTCCTGCGGATAGGTTTCCGAGCCGTGGATCCGACACTGGAGGGTCGTCGGATCGAGAAAGGCGCACGTCGGGAGCCAGTTCGGGGGCTGATCGAACGGCCCCACCGGCTTCGGCGGCTTTCGCAGCCCGACGAAGAACGCCGGCTTCTCGCCGACCGCCGCGAGCGTCGTACCGTCGATCTCGACGCCCTCCTCATCTTCCCAGAGCCGCGGGGTCATGGCGTCGCCCAGCCCCGCCTCGACGAACGCCCTGACGTCGTCGCGGGTCAGCGGAACGAGGTTGTAGGCGTCGTCGAGCGGCTCGCGAGGACCACGGCGCTCGTGGTCGATGTCGCTCGAAGAAAGCGCCCGCCAGTCGATACAGCAGCCCGCACAGCCCGCACAGTTCACCTCCATGCCCGGACGAGGCGACGGCGCGACAAAAACGCGCGCCCGTAATCGATCGACTATTTGGACACCGACCCGACCGACCGACATCTTAGGTCGTTCTAGGACACCACAACCGTTCAAGGACCATCTTTTTCAGTCAATGTTTTCCTCTAGACGAGTAGTGACGATGAACGATTCGAGTACACAGAGAATAGTGGACGTTCGGTCAGTGGTACGCGAATGAGCGAGCCGGTTCCGACGACCTGTATGCGGTGTGCGGTCGGCTGCGGACACCTTCAACACGGTGCCGACAGGGGCTACGGGATCGGGGGGATCAGCGGCGATCCCGCCCACCCGGTGAGCGGGGGGCTGGCCTGCGGGCGGGGGCTGCGCGAGACCAGCGAACCCGACGGCCAGTGGCTCACCCGGCCGTTGCTCCGCAAGGACGGCGAGCTCGTGCCCACGAGCTGGGATACGGCCCTGGAGGTCGCCACCAACGCCCTAGCCGACGCCCGCGCCCGGGATCCCAATCGAGTCGCGGTGCTCGGAAGCGGTCAGCAGACCAACGAGGCGGCCTACCTGCTGGGCAAGCTCGCCCGCGGCGCGATCGGCACCCGCAACTACGACGCAAACACCACCCTGTGTATGGCAAGCGCCGTCACCGCCTACTACGACGCCTTCGGCAGCGACGGCCCGCCGCCGACCTACGACGACATTCCGGAGGCCGACGTCCACCTGATCTGGGGGGCCAATCCCGCCGTGGCCCATCCCGTGCTCTTCCGGTGGCTCCGGAACTCCGAGGGGCGACTGATCGTCGTCGACCCCGTCGAGAGCGAGAGCGCGGACCACGCCGACGACCACGTCTCCCTCGAACCCGGTACCGACCTCGCCCTCGCGCGGGCCGTCCTCGCACGCCTGGTCGAGACCGAGCGAGTGGATCGGGCGTTCGTCGACGAGCACACCGAGGGGTTCGAGGCACTGGTCGAGGAGCTTCCACCCGTCGGCGAGGCGGCCGCGACCGCCGGCGTCTCCCCCGAGGACGTCGAAACGCTCGCGACGGCCTTCGAGGAGCGAACGCTCGTCTACTGGGGGATGGGGATCAACCAGAGCACCCAGGGGACCGCCTCGGCGGGCGCGCTGATCGATCTGTGTCTCGCCTCGGGGAACCTGGGCGAGGGGGCGGGCCCGTTCTCGTTAACCGGGCAGGCGAACTCGATGGGCACGCGGGTCTGCTCCTCCAAAGGGACGTGGCCCGGCCACCGCGAGTTCACCGACCCCGCCCACCGCGAGACGGTCGCCGAGACCTGGAACGTCCCCGTCGAGCGCCTCCCCGACGACCCGGGGCCCGGCCCCGTGGGAATCGGGCAGGCGATGGCCGCCGGCGAGGTCGACGGACGAGGCCCGTCCGCCGGAGGGACGGAGTCCCCCCCTGCTGACGTCTGCTATACGGTCGCGACCAACCCGGTCGCGGGTCTGCCCGACGCGGCGCGGGCCCGCGAGGCGTTCGAGGACACGTTCCTGATCGCTCAGGACGCGTTCAAAACGGAGACGACCGCGCTCGCGGACGTCGTCCTGCCGGCGGCGACCTGGGGCGAATCCGAGGGAACGACGACCAACATGGAGCGGTCTGTCTCGCGGGTGCGTGCCGCCACCGACCTTCCGGGCGGGGTCCGCCAGGACCTCGACATCATCGCCGCCCTCGGTCGGGAGCTCGCCCCGGCAGTCTTCGACCGGCCGCCGCTCGAACCTCGGGCGGTCTACGACGAGCTACGCGGGCTTACTTATGGAACGCCCGCCGACCTCTCGGGGATCGACTACGGCCGTCTGGAAACCGAGCTGGCGGTGCGCTGGCCTGCCCCCGACGAGGAGAGCGCGGGCGGCTACCGGTATCGCACCGAGGAGGGCTGGGCGTTCGAGACGCCTTCCGGGCGGGCACGGTTCTCGTCGGGACAGCACGCCACGCTCCCCGAGGCCACCGACGAGGAGTACCCGCTGACGCTAACTACTGCCCGGAAGGCCGACGAATACAACACGGGCGTGCGGACCCGGACCGGTCCGGACGAGCCGCCGATCGCTCGGCTCCATCCCGAGACGATGTCGGGAACGGACGCACACGTCCACGACGGGCTTCTGGTCGTTCGCTCCCGGCGCGGGACCGTCACCGTTCGGACCGAGATCGACGAACGGATCCCGGAGGGCGTCGTCTGGCTGCCGATCCATCACCCGGAAGTCAACGAACTGACGCTACCCGAGACCGATCCGCGTTCGGACGAACCGAACTACAAACAGTGTGCGGTGCGACTGCTCACGCCGTCGGAACCAGTCGGTCAACCGGCCGCCGCACGCGGCGATTAGCTTCCGAGTCCGAACCGCTTTGCACACGCCGCCATCCGGGTGGTGGAGACGCCCGCCGCCTTCGCCGCCTGTTCTAACGTCAATGTTCCACACCCGTACAGTGTTGCAGCAGCGACCTGTGACTTCGTAGCCATACTCTCCATATAGACCACTCGTTTGTAAATCTTCTGGGAGAAACACTATCAATGTAGTCGATTATCTCCTCGCTACTGATACGGACGGTCGCACGGAGCGCGATTCACCCGAACCAGGACTCGCGGATCGACACGGAAAAGATGCTCCTTGCCCAACGCGAGCTATGAGCGACGTATCGCCGACGAACTCCAGTCACACCGGACGCTGACCGAACCGTGCCACAGCCACGCCATCGAACCGCGGATGATCGTCACGGGTTCGAGGAGACGACCAACTACCTCACGAGCGCGCTCTCGAAGCTCGTTCCGAACTGGCTCGCTCGGCGCGCGGTGAGCGTCTCGGTCGACACCCGGAAGGACCGGTATCCGCGGGGCGACCCCGTTGAAATCATCGTCGAGTTTCGCAACCGGTTGCCGGTGCCCGTCACCGTCCCCACCGTCGAACGACGGCTCTGGTCGTGGTGCGTCGACGGGGTTCTGGAGGCGAGCGAGGAACCCCGATACGTGGACCGCTCGCCGAGCGCCTTTCCCTTTCGTGGTGGCGAGAGAAAGCGCATCGTCCACCGCTGGAACGGTCACTTCCGGCGCGAAAAGCGAGTCGACGGTCTGGCGGTCTCCGAGCCCGCCGCGCCGGGTGAACACACGATTAGCGTCTCGCTGGCAACGGCGCACGGTGACGGCAAGCCTGGTGATTCGACGACGATCCTCGTCGAGTGACGGCGATTCTCGCGTCCCGAATCGGATCAGTCGTCCGAGGCGGCGGTCTCCGAACCCGGACCGGGCCCGGCGTCGGACGCGTTCGTAGCCGGTTCGACCGGCTCGCCGGTCTCCGGATCCAGCCGGACGCCGTCCTCGCGGTGGAGGTGACAGGCGGTGTAGTGAGCGTCGGTGCCGTGTTCCGGCGTGATATCGTAGGCGGGAACCTCCCGTGCGCAGACGCTCTTCTCGGCGAACTCCGCGACCAGCAGCTCCGCGGCCTCGTCCCACTCCTCGCGGTCGATGTGGTCGAGCGCCTCCTCGATCACGTCGCCCGCCTGACTCGAGGGCTCCTCCTCGAAGAACTCCCGACGGAGGGTCTCGGGGTCGCTCGTCTCGACGGTCCGGCGGTCGACCGCGCGCATGAACGCCCGGGTGGCCTCCCATTCCGTAGTTGAAAGGTCGTACTCGTCGGGCGCGATGAGTTCGGGACAGCGCGTACGGAACCGACAGCCCGAGGGCGGATCGATCGGACTCGGAACGTCGCCCTCGAGCACGCCACGCTCGCCCCTATCGCGCGGATCGGGGACCGGGATCGACTCCAGCAGCGCCCGCGTGTAGGGATGCTGGGGGTTCTCGTAGAGTTCTTCCTTGTCCGCGAGTTCGACCAACTGGCCCAGGTACATCACCGCCACCCGATCGGAGATGTGACGAATCACCGAGAGGTCGTGCGCGATGAAGAGGTAGGTCAGGTCGAACTCTTCCTGGAGCTCCTTCATCGTGTTCAGGACCTGTGCTTGGATCGAGACGTCGAGCGCGCTCACCGGCTCGTCGCAGACGATGAAGTCAGGGTTGACCGACAACGCGCGCGCGAGGTTGACGCGCTGGCGCTGGCCCCCGGAGAAGGCGTGGGGATAGCGGTTGTAGTGTTGGGGATCGAGCCCGACCTTCGCGAGCAGTTCCTTCGCGCGGGCCTCGCGGCCCTCGTCGTCGAGCATCCCGTGGGCCTCCATGGGCTCCTCGACGATCTGGCCGACCTTCATGCGCGGATCGAGCGAGGACTGGGGATCCTGGAAGATGAGCTGCATCTCGCGGCGTTTCTTCCGCAGTTTCTCGCCGCCCATCGCGGTGATGTCCTCGCCCTTGAAGTAGACCGTCCCGTCGGTCGGCTCGATGAGCTGGAGGATGTTTCTCGCGAGCGTGGACTTCCCACAGCCCGACTCGCCGACCAGTCCTAACGTTTCGCCCTTCCGGATGTCGAAGGAGACGTTCTCGACGGCGCGTACCCGTTCGGGTTCGTGGATCACCGGCGGAATCATCCCTTTGGGATTGCGCTTGAACCCGCCGAACAGCCCATCGTCGTTCGAGAAGTGTTTGGTCAGGCCCTCGACGCGGACGAGCGGCTCGGACTCGCTCATCGCGTTTCCTCCGTGAGGCCGACCTCGAATCCGCCGGTCGCCTCGTTCTCGATCGGCTCGCTCTCCCCGTACCCCACGTCGAAGGCGTCGTGTTTCACGCAGGCCGCGCGGTGGGTGCGTCCGTGACCGCTCTCCTCGCCGCCGTCGATCGCCCGGAGATCAGGATGAACGTGCCGACAGACCTCGCGGGCGTCCGGACACCGCGAGTGGAACCGACAGCCCGAGGGCGGATTGATCGCCTCGGGCATCACCCCGCGGATGGGATCCAACTCCCCGATCGTCTCGTCGGGTCGGGGCATCGAGGCCAGAAGCGCCTCGGTGTAGGGGTGGGCGGTGTCGTAGAACAGCTCCTCGACGTCGGCCTGTTCGATGATCTCGCCCAGGTACATCACGTTGACCCGGTCGCAGATCTCGGCGACGACACCCATGTCGTGGGTCACCCAGACGAA
>NZ_RDQG01000018.1 GCF_003697815.1 Halalkalicoccus subterraneus
GCCCACCTACGTCGTGACGAACTTCACGCGCAAACACCGGATCCGCCAGGACTTCTTCTCCGGCCCGCGCGGGCGCGAGGAGAGCTTAGAGAGCGTTCACGAGCAGTTCGACACCGACCGGCACGTCTTCGTCGGCACGGACGAGGCCGACCGCGAGCTCGCAGAGCGCGTCGGCTGGGAGTACCTTCCCGTTGAGGACGCCGCGGAGGCGGCGGGCTGGACGCTCGCCGACGACGCCCCCGAACCGGAACCCGACGAGGACGAACGCGACGACTGGCCCTGAACCGGGGCGCCTTAGTACGGAGACACGAGAGCGACGGGTATGTCACTCGACGTCGCCCGCGCGCTGAAAGAGGGGCTCGATCGGCTCGTGAGCCGCAACGGTCTCGTGTTCGTCGGCGTCTTCCTGCTCGTCTCGATCGTCGGTAACGTCGCCCTCGACAGCGCGACCCTCGCCCTCGAGTCCGTGACCGCCGACCTCGCCGCCGAAACCGGCCAGCCCCCGCCGACCACCCTACCCGAGGGCACGACGCCGCTGGGGTTCGACCTCCCCGGCTCGGTCATCAGCCTGTTGCTTCTGGTCTGGCTGCTCGCGTGGGCCGCCACGAGCGTCGTCGCCGTACGCGTCATGGCGAGCGAGCACACCGGGACGATCCCCGACGAGCTGTTCTCGCGGCGGTTGACGTTCGCGACCGTCAACGAGGTGTTCGTCCGGATCGTCGTCCTGACGCTCATCACAGTCGGCCTCGTCTTTCTCGTCGTCCCCGGGGTCGTCCTCGCGATCTGTTTCTACTTCGTCCGCCCGCTGATCGCGATCGAGGACCGAAACGCGATCGACGCGATGGTCGAGAGCTGGCGGCTCTCACGGGGCGATCGGGTTACGATCTTCCTCCTGCTGGCCGGGGCGGTCGTCGTCTACGTCGCGATCTCGCTCGTCCCCGCCATCGGCGCGGTAGCCCTCTCGATACTTCCCCTCGCGGGGACGGCGGTTTCGGTCGCCGGAATCGCGCTTTCGATCGCCTTTGCGGCGGTCGCGAACGTCTTCTGGCTCGCCGTCTCGGCCCGCGCGTTCGTCCAGTTGCGCGAGCCGGCCGAGTCGGAAACCCGGGTCGAGGAGTCGGGATCGGACGACGAGTGGGACGACCCGCCAGGCGTCGAGTAGTAGAAAACGCGCCCTTTAACCGGCCGACGAGGTAAGAAAGGGCGATGGCAACGCCCCGGGTCCCCGGCGACGAGGCGATCGAGCTTCCCTGTGGCGAGTCGGTCTCGCTTGCGGAACTCGACATGGGGCTTCGCGAGTATTCCTGTACCTGTGGCGAGCGCCACGCGGTCGTGATGGACGTCCACCCTCCCTCCCGGTTCGTCCCCGAATCCATCGTCGTGGTGCTCAGAGAGACCGTCGAGACCGAAGACGAGTTCGAGGAGTTCGGCACGCCACACGTCATGGGCATCGTTTTGGAGGAGTTTCCCGACCAGGTGATCGCCGAGGACCTCTCGGAGAACGGCCAGGTCGGGTATTCGATGCTCTGGCTGACGGACTTCGACTCGCGACGCCTGCACGTCATCGTCGTCGAGTTGCTGATCGAACTGATGGAACACGCAATCAGCCACGCCGAGGACTCGGGAGCCACGAACGAGTTCGAAGAGCAGATGCTCGAGTTCGACGTCGAGGCGTTCGTCGACGATTATCGAACGGCCCGCGAGTTCGAGAGCGAGTTCGACCGGCCGGCCTGAGGGGACAAACGGTTTGTGGACGAACGATCATTGAGGAGTATGGCTACCACCGACCGCTCGCGGGAGCGCCGCGAGGAGATCGAGGCGATCCTCGAACGCAAGCCGGGCGTCCGCGAGGTCCGGGACGAGGCCGACCGCTACACCGTCGTCGGGGCCGCGGGGCGGGGCACCTACGCGAACTGGCTGACGCCCATCGAGGAGCACTTCGTCTGTCACCGCAACGCGATCCCCGAGATCGCGGACGACTCCTGGACGATCACCTTTTCCGGCGGTCTCGACGGCGAGACCTCGGTGGCCGAACTCACAGATAGATTCCCTATGGTCGCGGTCGCCCACACGATGGAGTGTGCGGGAAACGGCCGCGGCCAGCACGAGCCCGAGACCGCAAGCGTCCAGTGGGGCTTCGAGGCCGCCGCCACGGCTGTCTGGACCGGCGTTCCCCTCAGTTCCGTTCTCCGAGCGTTCTCGGACGAGATCCCCGAATCGGGCTGGCTGACCGCCATCGGCGGCGACCCCGGCGAAGAGGGCGTCTTCGCGCGCTCAATCCCCCTCGAGAAGGCGACCGACGACTGCATCCTGGCCGTGAGTATCAACGGACAGTCGATCCCGGCCGAACACGGCTACCCAGTACGATTGCTCGTTCCGGGCTGGTACGGCGTCAACAGCGTGAAGTGGCTCGACGAGCTCCGACTCATGGACTCGATGGTCACGGAGGGATCGCTCGACCGTCCGGGCCGACACGCGAAGTGGCAACAGGAGGACTATCGGATCCACCCCGCGGGTGAGACCCCTGAGCCGATGGAAACCATCGAGACGTTCGACACGTGGGACCAGTTCGAGTCCGACGAGATCGACCATCCCTACACGTTCGACCAGAACGTGATGTCGCTGATCGGGACGCCCGACGGCGAGGACCCGATCCGCGCGGGCTCGGTCGACGTCTGTGGGGTCGCATGGGCGGGCGACGATCCGGTCGAGCGCGTCGAGGTCTCGTTTGATGGCGGCGAGGGTTGGACCGAGGCCGAGCGCTTCGGCCCCGACTACGCCGGCGCGTGGCGGCTCTTCCGGACCTCGTGGGACGCGGAACCGGGGACTCACACGCTCGTCTCGCGGGCGACCGACGACCGCGGGCGGACCCAACCGGCGACGATCGGCTCTCCCGAGGAAGGGTTCGATTCCCTCGATTCCGGGCGATACCCGTGGAATGAGGGCGGGTACGCCGCGAACGCCTTCCTGCCGAACGCCGTCGAAGTCGAGGTCGAGCCCGTCGAGTAGGCTTCGAATCTCGAAATCCGGCTTCGCTTTTCACAACGTATCGTTCCTCTTATTACGATGTGCGAACTGGATCCGGGTGATGACCGACGAGGACACGGTCGACGGGGAGCAACGGACGATCCTTCTCATCGGGAGCGGCCCGATCCAGATCGGACAGGCCGCCGAGTTCGACTACTCGGGCGCACAGGCCTGCCGAGCGCTACAGGAGGAAGGAGTCCGAGTCGTCCTCGTCAACTCGAACCCTGCGACGATCATGACAGACCCCGAGATGGCCGACAAGGTCTACATCGAGCCCATCACCACCGAACCCATCGCGGAGATCATCCGGAAGGAGCGTCCCGATGGCGTGATCGCCGGGCTGGGCGGCCAGACCGGGCTCAACGTGACCGCGGAACTCGCCGAGGAAGGGGTCCTGGAGGAGTACGACGTCGAGATCATGGGCACGCCGCTGGATACCATCTACGCGACCGAGGACCGCGATCAGTTCCGCGATCGCATGGAGGAGTTGGATCAGCCGATGCCCCGCTCGCGGACCATCGAGTCCGTCGGCGCGGTCGAGGACGCCGTCGAGGCCGTCGGCGGCCTGCCCGTGATCATGCGTACGACCTACACGCTCGGCGGGAGCGGGTCGGGCGTCGTCGAGGAGATGAACGAGCTAAAGGAATCGGTCCGCAAGGGGCTTCGCCTCTCCCGGAACGGCGAGGTGCTGATCACCGAGTCCATCTCGGGCTGGGTCGAACTCGAATACGAGGTGATGCGCGACGCCGACGACTCGTGTATCATCATCTGTAACATGGAGAACCTCGACCCGATGGGCATTCACACCGGTGAGTCCACCGTGGTCACGCCCTCACAGGTGATCCCCGACGACGGCCACCAGGAGATGCGTTCGGCCGCGTTGGAGGTCATTCGGGACCTGGGCATTCAGGGCGGCTGTAACATCCAGTTCGCCTGGCGCGACGACGGTACGCCCGGCGGCGAGTATCGCGTCGTGGAGGTCAACCCGCGCGTCTCTCGCTCCTCGGCGCTGGCTTCGAAGGCGACGGGCTACCCCATCGCGCGCGTGACCGCGAAGGTCGCGCTGGGCAAACGCCTCCACGAGATCGAAAACGAGATCACCGGCGAGACGACCGCCGCCTTCGAGCCCGCGATCGACTACGTCGTCACCAAGGTCCCGCGCTGGCCCAAGGACAAGTTCTCCGAGGTCGACTTCGAGCTCGGCACCGCGATGAAGTCCACGGGAGAAGCGATGTCGATCGGTCGGACCTTCGAGGAGTCCCTGCTGAAGGCGCTTCGCTCCACCGAATACGTCCCCGACGTCGACTGGGACGCCCTCTCGGACGACGAGTTGGAGACCGACTACCTCGAAACGCCGACGCCGGATCGTCCCTACGGGATGTTCGAGGCCTTCTCCCGGGGATATTCGGTCGAGGAGGTCCACGAACTGACGGGAATCTACGAGTGGTACGTCGAGCGCTACGAGACCGTCGCCGAGGCGGCCGCCGCCGCCCAGAACGGCGAGTTCGGGGAGGCAGCCGGGGTCGGCTTCACGAACGCGCAGGTCGCGGCGGGAATCGACGCGAGCGAGGCCTCGACGATCCCGCAGGCCGACGGCGGTGCGATCGACGCGGTCGAGGCCAGCGCGCCCGAACGCGACTTCAAGCAGGTCGACACCTGCGCCGGCGAGTTCGCGGCCTCGACGCCGTACTACTACTCCGCACGCGCCCGCGGCGACCGCTTGGGCCGCGACGAGGTGCAGGTCGACACCGACGTCGAGAGCGTCGTGATCGTCGGCGGCGGGCCCATCCGCATCGGTCAGGGCGTCGAGTTCGACTACTGTACGGTCCACGCGGTGCAGGCGCTCCGCCAGAACGGCATCGAGGCCCACGTCGTCAACAACAACCCCGAGACCGTTTCGACGGACTACGACACGAGCGACGGGCTGTTCTTCGAACCCATCACCGCCGAGGAGGTCGCGGACGTGATCGAGGCGACCGGCGCCGACGGCGCGATGATCCAGTTCGGCGGGCAGACCTCCGTCGACATCGGCGAACCCTTGCAGGATGAGATCGAGCGTCGTGGACTCGACTGCGAGATCATGGGTACGGCCGTCGACGCGATGGACCTCGCGGAGGACCGCGACCGGTTCAACGGCCTCATGGACGAGCTGGGGATCGCCCAGCCGAAGGGTGGTACCGCGACCAGCGAGGCTGAAGCGCTGGATCTCGCCCACGAGATCGACTATCCCGTTCTCGTCCGTCCCTCCTACGTGCTGGGCGGGCGGGCGATGGAGGTCGTTCACTCCGACGAGGAGCTGAAGGAGTACATCGAGGAGGCGGTGCGGGTCGCCCCCGACAAGCCGATCCTCGTCGACAAGTTCCTCGAGGGCGGCGTCGAACTCGACGTCGACGCCGTTTCCGACGGCGAGCGCGTGCTGATCGGCGGGATCATGGAACACGTCGAGAGCGCCGGCGTCCACTCGGGCGACTCGGCGTGTATGATCCCGCCCCGGTGGCTCGAGGCCGACGCGATGGGTCGGATCCGCGAGGTGACCGAACAGATCGCCCGCGCGCTCGATACCGTGGGACTGCTCAACGTCCAACTCGCGGTCTACGAGGGCGAGGTCTACGTGCTGGAGGCGAACCCGCGCTCCTCGCGTACCGTGCCGTTCGTCTCGAAGGCGACCGGCGTCCCGATCGCGAAGCTCGCCGCGCGCGTGATGGCCGGCGCGACCCTCGATGAGCTCGACGCCACCGAAGGGATCCCCGAACAGACCAGCGTCAAGGAGGTCGTCCTCCCCTTCGATCGCCTGCCGGGCAGCGACCCGCGGCTGGGCCCCGAGATGAAGTCGACGGGCGAGGTCATGGGTACGGCCGACTCCTTCGGCAAGGCCTACTGGAAGGCCCAGCAGGCCGCCGGTGCCGTCCTCCCGCGCGGTGGGACCGCCGTGATCGACCTCGACGTAGACGGGTTCGAGGAGTTCTACGAGGTCAAGGAGTTCGACGACGTCCCACAGGCGATCCGCGAGGGCAAGGTCGATCTCGTGATCACGCGCGACCGCGAGTCGCTCCAGACCGCCGTCGAGGAGGACGTCACCTACTACTCGACGAGCCCGAGCGTCCAGGCGGCCCTCGAAGCGCTTCGCTCGCGCGACGAACCGCTGGACGTGCGGGCGGTCTCGGATCGCCCAGTGACGGACGCCGAGTGGGGCCGGTAGCCGCCGGGTAAACCTTCAACCGGCTCGCGACCCTCCGTCGAGTCATGACGATCGAAACCGTGCTGGTCGCGGGCGCGAGCGGGGAGACGGGTCGCGAGATACTGACCCTCCTTCGGAACACTGACCTCCACGTGCGCGCGATGACGCGCGATCCCGAGACGGTCGGGCAACTGGAGCGACTGGGGGCCGACGAGGTGATCGTCGGAAACCTCCTACACCTCGCCGACGCCGACCGTGCCGTTGCGGACGTCGACGCCGTGCTCTGTGCCGTGGGGACGAGACCGGGATTCGGTGCACTCACCGGCGCGTTCGTCGACGGAGAGGGCGTGATCAACCTCGCCGACGCCGCGAGCGAGGCGGGCGTCGAGCGCTTCGTCTTCGAGTCGTCTCTGGGAGTCGGCGACGCGAAGGCGGGACTGCCGACCTTCGCTCGCCTCCTCATCGCCCCGATCCTGCGCGCGAAAGACGAGGCCGAGACCCACCTCCGCGAGTCGGGGCTGACGTACACGATCCTCCGGCCCGGCGGGCTGACCAACGACGCTCCCTCCGGCGAGGTCGTGGTCGGGGAAGGCGGGGATTCGATCTCCGGTCGGATCTCCCGGGCCGACGTCGCCCGTCTCATGGTCGCCGCGCCCTTCACCCCCGACGCGGAGAACCGGACCTTCGAGATCGCGAGCAGGGAGGGGCTGCGCGGCGTGCCGAAGAACGTCACTCGGCTGACGTGGGTCGAGCCGAGCGCACTATAGAGTGCTATAGAGAGTCAGGAGCCGTCTATAGTCCTATTAGGAAAGTTGATACGCTCTCCTGAGTTACGGTCGCCAATGGCAACCGGTCAGGGCGTCGAGCCGATGTGGGTGTCGGAGCGCGCTTTCGAACCGTCTGACCCGCCGAACGTACCGTCGCTGATCGCCCATCGTGGCTTCGCCGGCGAGCATCCCGAGAACACCGCCGCCGCGATCCGGGCGGCCGCCCGCGTGGCGGACTGGATCGAGATCGACTGTCGGCCGACCGCCGACGGAGCGATCGCCGTCTATCACGACCATCGCCTCGACCGCTGTACGCCGCTGACGGGGCCCGTCAGCACGATCCGGAGCGAGAAACTCTTCTCAACGCCGGCTCGCGGCGGTGGCACTGTCCTCTCGCTTCCCGACGCGCTCTCGTTGATCCCCGCCGAGGTCGGGGTCGTGCTCGATCTCAAAGGTCGTTTCGGGACGGCCCCCACGGGCGGATCCGAGCGCTGGGAGTGGATCGATCGGGTCGTCTCGCTCGTCGAGCGCGCACCGAACCCGGTGCTTGCCGCCTCGTTCTGGGAGGACGCACTGGCGGCGGTCGACGGCCGACTGCCGACCGCCTACCTGTTCGAGCACGACGTCGAGACCGCGCTGGCGGTCGCACAGCGCCATGGCTGTCGCGCGATCCACCCGCCCGCGGACCTGATCGAGGGGACGCCGTTTGCCCGCGGCTCGACCGAGTTGCTCGATCCGACGAGCGAGTGCGGGCTCGCGGTCAACGTCTGGACGGTCACGAACCGCCACGAGGCGGCGGCACTCGCGGCGGCCGGCGTCGACGGGCTCATCTCGGACTACGCGGACGTACTGTCGCCGCGAAAAACACTGTCGCCCTAGTCGGCCGTCACGGTCGGCCCGTTCGCCAGTTCGAGGACGTCGTCGAAGAAGTCGAGCGAGTCGTGCGGGCCCGGGTTCGCCTCGGGGTGGTACTGGCGGGTGATCACGCCCAACTCGTCGCTGTCGAGGCCTTCAGGGGTATCGTCGTTGACGTTCACTTGGGTTACGTCGAGGTCACCGGGCTCCGAAACCGTATAACCGTGGTTCTGTGTCGTCATCACGACCTTCCCGGTGCGCAGATCCCTGACTGGTTGGTTGACGCCGCGATGTCCGAAGACCATCTTCTCTGTCTCGCCGCCGAGCGCCCGGGCGACGATCTGCTGGCCCAGACAGATCCCCGCGATCGGGAGGTCGCCGGCAAAGGTCTCGACTAACTCCCGGGCCGCGGTGAAGTTCGCGGGATCGCCCGGTCCGTTCGAGATGAAGAGCACGTCAGGGTCGAGTTCGCGGATCTCCGCGGGCGTCGTGTCGTAGGGGAGGACGTGGACGTCGGCCCCACGGTCGGTCAGCGAGGAGGTGATCGAGCCCTTCGCGCCGCAGTCGATCAGCGCGACGTCGTATTCGCCCCCGCCCTCGACGGTGTAGCTCTCGGCAACGCTGACCTGCGCGCCGATGTCGGTGTGCTCGCTCATGCCCTTGCACGCCTCGAGTTCGGCGAGGGCGTCCTCCGGGGTCGCCTCGGGCCCGGCGGCGATCCCACAGCGCATCGCGCCCTCGTCGCGGATCTCGGTGACGAGGTCGCGCGTGTCGAGATGGTCGATAGCGGGGATCCCTTCGCGTTCGAGCCACTCGGCGAGGTCATCGGTCAGTTCGAGCGCGACGACCGCGGTAGGGTGGATCCGCTCCGATTCGAATCGCTCGTCCCGAACGCCGTAGTTCCCGATGAGCGGGTACGAAAAGGTCAACACCTGTTCTTCGTAGGAGGGGTCCGTCAGACTCTCCTCGTAGCCCGTATAGGCGGTCGTAAAGACCAGTTCCCCTCGGGCCGTCCCGGGCGCACGTCCGCGCGCTTCCAGAACACGGCCCCCTTCGAGTGCCAGGTAGGCGTCCGACATTACGAGAAGCGTATGAACAGACCGAGTATAAACCTTGCTTTCGAAGCGAAGTTACGAATTTCGTAACGATAAAGCCCGGCGACGAACAACCATCGGGTCTCAATGGACGAGCTGGATCGGGAGATCCTCGACGTGCTCCGCCACGACGCGCGAATTCCCTATACGGAGATCGCGGATCGCGTCGGGACCAGCGAGGGCACGGTCCGAAACAGGGTCGACCGGATGCTCGAAACCGGCGTCATCGAGCGCTTTACGGTCGCCACCCGCACCGGCAACATCAAGGCGATGATCGAACTCGGCGTCGACGTGGCGGTCGATACCACCGCCGTCGCCGGGCGACTCGCCGAGTGGGACGCCGTCGACTTCGTCTGGCAGGTCAGCGGCGAGGCCGACGTCGTCCTCATCGTCGATGCCGCCGATACCACGGGCGTCAACGACCTCATCACCCGTGCCCGGGACATGGACGAGATCGTCAGCACCACGACGCGGCTGATCCTCGACGAGCAGCGTTAGCTCTCCGGCGGCGTGCCGACCCCCGGTGTCACCTCGGTGAGCTGGCCCTTTCGCTCGTGGATCCACCGGTAGCCCCGCCGGAGGACGCGCGCGAAGGGCCCACCCGCGACCTCGGGCTCGACCCGACCCTCACGAATGGCCTCGACGATCGACTCGGGTGTAGGTTCGGCGTCGACGTTCGTGTACGCGCGCCCGACCTCGAAGGGGTAATGGGCGTCGCTGCCGCCGACGAGCGGGATGTCCCGCTCCGCGGCGATCTCGCGGACCAGCGGCCACGTCCGGGGGTGTTTGCCGTTGCATTCGATGGCGTCGAAGGCCACGTCGGTCTCGCGGATCGTGCTGTTGCGAAACGGGTGGGCGATGATCGCCGCGCAGTCCCGGTCGTGGGCCAGCTCGACGGCTTCGGCGGGCGTGAGCGCTCCCCGTTCGGTTCGCGTCGGCGGGTCCGGCCCGAGCACGACGACGTGGCCCTTCGTCGTCGAGATCTCGATACCGGGAACCGAGAGGAACTCCTCGTGGGGGTTTCCGAGGGGACGGTAGTAGTCGTGGTTCGTCAGCGCGACCCCGTCGAGTCCGCGGCGCCTTGCGAGCGTGGTGAGTGCGGCGTGACCGTAGGGATCGAACCGCTCGGCGAGCCGATCGTGGCCGTGGAAGAAGCGCGTGTGCGCGTGGAGATCGAGCGAGAGCACATCTCCCTTTGAGTGTCGCCAAGGCTTTGCGCTTGCGTCTCGACGATCAGGTATGGCCGGTGACGAGGGCGACTGTGTCGTGGTCGTAAACCCCGAAAGCGGGGGGCTCAATGGCGACATATCGACGGTACGTGAACTGGCTACCGAATACGGGTTCGACCTCGCGGTCTCCGAGGAGGCGGGCGAGCCCGTTTCGCTGACCCGCGAGGCCATCGAGGCGGGTGCGACCCGGATTGGGGCCTGTGGCGGCGACGGAACCGTAAACGAGGTCGCCTGCGGGATCGACGAGGCCGAGGCCTTCGATTCGACGACCCTCGGCGTGATCCCCGCGGGAACGGGCAACAACTTCGCGAGCAACATGGGCGTCCAGAGCATCGAACACGGGTTCGAACTGCTTTCGGAAGGGGTAACCCGTCGAATCGATCTGGGTATCGCCGGGGACGAGCTGTTCGTCAACTCCTGTGTCTGCGGGCTGACCGCCGACGCCAGCGGAGCGACCTCCTCGGAGCTGAAGGGACGGTTCGGCGAACTCGCGTACGTCTTCAAGACGATCGACCGGATGCGCGAGTTCGAGTCGATCCCGCTGCACGTTCACGCCGAGGACGAGGAGGTGATCTGGGATGGCGACGCGATGTTCGTCCTGATCGGCAACGCACGGCGATTTCCGGTCGAAGGCCGCCAACAGGCAAACGTCGAGGACGGCCGCTTCGAGGTGACGATCATCGAGGACGTCCCGACGGGGCAACTGGTACGGGAGACGGCGAAACGTCGGTTGCTCGGCGGGGAGGCGAGCAGCATCCACCGGATCACGACTCCCTCGTTGCGCGTCGACGTTCGGCGCGACGAACCGGTTTCGTTCAGTTTCGACGGCGAGATCTCCCAGTTCACGGAGCTCCCGTGTCGGGTTCGTCCGGGGACGCTTTCGGTTCGCGTCGGCGACGAGTACGACCCGATTCCGCCCGAACCGAAGGGTGTTTGACCCCGCTCGCTGATATCTGACTATGAGCGTTCAGGACACCGCGGGCGAAGACTCCCACGAGAACGCCCGCCAGGACGTCGTCGCGGTCGACGCCGACGACGCCAAACAGGGCGTCGTCAACCGACTCGAAGCCCACACGGGTGACGGTATCCGGCACCGGGCGTTTACCGCCCTGCTGTTCGATCACGACGACAACATCCTGCTGGCCCAGCGAAGCCCCGACAAACGCCTCTGGGACACCCACTGGGACGGCACCGTTGCCTCCCATCCCGTCGAGGGTCAGAGCCAGAAAGAAGCCACTCGAAACCGCCTCGACGACGAACTCGGCGTCCAGCCCTCCCAGTACACCGACCTGCGAGTCGCCGACAAGTTCGAGTACAAACGCTACTACCCCAACGAGGGCGTCGAACACGAGGTCTGTTCCGTGCTCAAATGCACCCTCGACGATACTACCCTCGACCCCGACGAGGCCGAGGTCGCGGGCCTGATGTGGGTGCCCTACGAGCGCCTCTACGAGAACCCCAAGTGGTACCGCCAACTGCGGCTCTGCCCCTGGTTCGAGATCGCGATGCGCCGCGATTTCGAGTAGCGACTGAGGGGACTTTTTGTCTCCGGCGTGAGAAGGGGCCGTATGGCACCCGACAGCCGCGTTTATCGCCTCGTGGACGGCATCTCGAACGTCTATCTCGTCGACGACGGCGAGCTTACCCTGCTCGACGCCGGGACGCCGGGCGACGCGAAGGCGATCCGCGAAGGGATCCGCGCGCTCGGCCACGCCGTCGCCGATGTCGACCGCGTTTTACTCACTCACTACGACTACGACCACGTCGGTGCGCTCGCCTCGCTGGGACTGAACGCCCCGATCCACGCCGGCGAACCCGACGCGACCTACGTGACGGGGGCGGCGAAACCGCCGCTGTTCGACAAGAAGGGACTCTCCCAGCGCGTTCTCGGCCGGAACCTCGATTTCCCCGACCTCACCTCCGTTCCCGTCACCGATGGCGAGGTGATCGGCGGCTTTCGTGCCTATCATACGCCGGGTCACACCGCCGGCCACATGGTGTACCTCCACGAGGGACTCGACGTCGCCTTCCTCGGGGACTGCGTGCGTGAGTCGGAACATACCCTCGAACCCATGCCGGGCTTCCTGTGTGCGGATTCGAAGCGCAACCACGAGAGCATCAAGGAGTTCTTCGAGCGCGCGCCGACCTTCGAGTACGGCGCGCCGGGCCACGGCGAGCCCATCACTGCCGGGGCGAGCGCGGTGTTGCGCCGCGTCGCGGCCGGGCTGTAGGCCCCAACCCTTATTCCGCCGTCTCGGATATGACCCTACATGGCGCTGCAGTACTACGACCTCGTGCTCGGAGCCATCTTCGTGAGCCTCCTCGTCGGTGCGCTGGTCGGAGCCTACACCGCGGTGTCGATACTGGTTGCGACCGTTGTCGCCTGTACGGTCGCCGTTGGGATGATCGGCCACGCGCTGTTCGTTCGCGGACCCGTCGATGCCCTCGAGGACCTCTCCGAAGAGGTCGACGCCGTCGGCCCCATCGAGTTCGCCGACTGATCAGGGTCGGGCGGTCACCAGCACGGCGACGAGACCCAACACGACCGCGGGAACCAACGGCAAGACGAGATACGCCACGAAGAACGGCAGCATGTCCGGCGGCTGAAAGAGGATAATCGCGGGCGCGACGAGAAAGGTAAGGACGACCACGCCGACGAGCGTCCAGCCCTGCCAGTCGAACTCCCGATCCGCGGGGTCGGTCGTCGTCTCGACCCCCGGTTCGTAGACGTATCCCCGATCGTCGCTCATTACTCTAGTTCGCTGTCCGGAACCACAACTACCTTTCCAAAGCCCTCGCGCTCCTCGATGATCTCGTGGGCGCGGGCGGCCTCGCTCATCGGCAGGACCTCTCGAATCGCCGGCTCGAAGGTGCCGTCCCAGACCAGTTCGAGGGCCGTCTCGGCCTGCTCGGGGGTGGCCATCGTCGAGCCGATCACCGAGAGCTGGTTCCAGAACATCCGGTTGAGGCCGGCACCGGGGTTCGGGCCCGTGGTCGCCCCGCAGGTGACGATCCGCCCGCCCTTCGCGAGGCTTTTCAAGGATTCGTCCCACGTCGCCTCGCCGATGTGGTCGACCACCATGTCGACGCCTCGCCCGTCGGTCAGCGACTTGACCTCGCTTCCGAACTCCGTCTCGGCGTAGTTGATCGTCCCGTCGGCGCCGATCCCCTCCGCGTACTCCAACTTCTCGTCGGAACTCGCCGTCGCGTACACCGTCGCGCCCGCGTGGGTGGCGACCTGAACGGCGGCGTGGCCGACCCCGCCCGACGCACCCAGCACCAGAACGTCCTCGCCGGCCTGCAGTTCGCCGCGCTCGATGAGCATGCGCCAGGCGGTCTGGAAGACCAGCGGCGCGGCCGCCGCGGTCTCCCAGTCGACGTGCTCAGGCACGGGGATGAGGTTGTCCTCGGGGATCGCCGCGTACTCGCTGTGGACCCCGCGGACGTGCTCGCCGATGATGTGAAAGCGCGGGTCGAGCGTCGGGTCGTCCATGCGCTCGTCGCCGACGCCCGCGATGAGCGCGACCCGGTCGTCCTCCGAAAATCGGGTGACGTCCGTCCCCACGTCCGCAACGACGCCCGCACAGTCGCTGCCCGGGATGTGGGGCATCTCCAGGTCGAGCCCCGGCATTCCCTTTCGTGTCCAGATGTCGAGGTGGTTCAACGCGCCGGCCTTCACGTCGACGAGCACCTCGTCGTTCTCGATTTCGGGGTCGGGAAACTCGCCGTACTCGATCACGTCGCGCCCGCCGTGCTCCGAGAACTGGACTGCGTCCATACGCGTGGGCATGGCTACCGCACCCAAAACTGTACTGGTGGCGGCCTTTTAGACGCTGGCCCGCGAAGGCGGAGTATGGCCGAGGAGACGCGACACGACGACCGCAAGAACGACCACGACCACCACGAGGGGGACGGCGAGGACGATCACGGCGACCACGACCATGATCACCACGCCCAAGACGCCGAAGAGATCCGTGCAGGCGTCGTCACCGTCTCCTCCTCGCGCGAATCCGGCGATGACCCCTCCGGCAACGCCATCATCGAGATCCTCGAGGGCGAGGGGATCGAACTGACCCACCGCGAACTCATCCCCGACGAGTTCGACCGGGTCCAACGGTCGGTGGACAACCTCACGGATCGCGAGGACGTCGATCTCATCGTCACGACCGGTGGAACCGGCGTCACGCCCGACGACGTCACCGTCGAGGCCGTTGAGCCGCTGGTCAGCAAGACGCTTCCGGGATTCGGCGAACTGTTCCGACGGCTCTCCTACGACGAGGTCGGCACCCACGTCGTCGCGACGCGGGCGATCGCCGGCGTCGCGGACGGCGTACCCGTGTTCTGCCTGCCCGGCAGCGAGAACGCCGTCCGGCTCGGCACCCGCGAAATCATCGTCGAGGAGGTCCCGCATCTAATCGGTCTCGCCACGCGCGAGGACGAACCCGAGGCGTAGACCGAATCGAGTTCGACCGGCCGGATTCGGGCCGCTCAGACGACCTCGATCTCCGCCGCTCGCCGTCGCTTCTCGTATTCCTCGCCTCGCCCGGAGACGATCGCTCCGAGTCGATCCTCGTATTCGGAGAGAGTCCAGGGACCCCGGCCTCCTTCGCCCGACGGCGTCGGTGCCGCCATCGTCGCCTGATACTCGTCGATCGAGAGCAGGACGTGGGAACTCACCGGCGATCCCGAATAGATGACCCAGTACCGATAGCCGGCGTCGATCGTGGCGTCGTCGTGGCCGGCCCACTCGGAGGCCTGTTTCCAGTCGACGCCGCGTCCGCGCTCGATCCGGAGCGCGACGTCCTGCTCGTACACCCAGGTGATGTGCTTGTAATCGGCCGTTTCTAGCAAACCGAAGTCACATTTGTGAAACTTCCAGTCGTCCGGTTCGGAGTTACAAATCGTCCGGCGTATTTCGTCGATACTAGTCATACGCACGTCGAGTCACGGTCACCCCATAAATCTAGCGTCGGTCGAAAGGGGAGTTCGTCGATTCAGGACGGCAGCGGACAGAGGCTCGCGGTGAACACAACCATTTCGTCGGTGTCGTTTCGCGCGCCGTGGGCGACCCCGCGCTCGTGGAGCACCACGCCCGGTGCGGCGATGTCCTCCTCGATGTCGCTCTGGAGCACCGTTACGGTTCCTTCGAGGACGTGAAAGACGTTCGTCGAGTCGCCGTGTTCGTGCGCCGAGAGTTCAGCGCCGGGTCCGAGCGCGAAGGCCTTGACGAGCACGTCGTCCTCTACCACTAGCTCCGTGCTTTCGACCTCGCCGTCGTCGGGATCGAGGCCGTGTTCCCCGTAGCGATCGAGTGCCATGGCAGGCCTTCGACGGATCGGCACAAAAACGCGGCGGTCGCTCGGCTTACAGTTCCTCTGCGATCGCCTCGGGACTCAGAAGGTCGGGGTCGACGATCAGATCCGCGAGCGGCTGGGCGAACTCCGGGAGCGAATCGGCGGCGTAAACGATGATTCGGAGCTCCTCGTTGAGTTCGCGCGCGACCGGAATGCCGGTGGCGTGAACCGTGTCGGTGATCGCGAAGACCGTAGCGTCCTCGATACCGGCCGTTTCGAGCGCCACACGGTCGGCAAATCCCTCGATCCGGGTCACCTCGAATCCCTCGGCTTCGAGCGCCTCGCCCAGTCCGTCTTCGTCCTCGCCCGCGATGACTGCGTTCATCACTCGTACTCGATGGTCGCAGGCGGCTTGTGTGTGACGTCGTAGACCACGCGCGCGACGTTCTCGTTCTCGCCCGTGATCCGGCTCTGGATGCGCTGGAGCGTCTCCCAGTCGATCTCCTGTGCGCGGGCGGTCATACCATCGCGGGACTCGACCGACCGGACGGCGACGACCCAACCGTGAACCCGGTTGTCGCCCTTGACGCCCGTCGCCTTGCCGATGACGGCCGCCAGCGCCTGCCACGGCTCGTACTCCTCGAGTTCGTCCTCGACGACGTGACACGCCTCGCGCGCCACTTCTACCTTCTCCTCGGTGACCTCGCCGATGACTCGGACCGCGAGCCCGGGGCCGGGAAACGGCATGCGCTCGGCGACGAGTTCGTCGAGGCCGAGTTCGCGTGCGACCTCCCGGACCTCGTCCTTGTAGAGGTCACGCACCGGCTCGACGATCCCCTCGAAGTCGATTCGCTCGGGGAGCCCGCCGACGTTGTGATGCGACTTGATCCCGCCCTCAGATTCGATGCGGTCGGGGTAGATCGTCCCCTGCACGAGATAGTCGGCGTCGGCCTCCCGGGCCTCGCGCTCGAACTCCCGGATGAACCCTTCCCCGATCACCTCCCGTTTCTCCTCGGGGTCGGTCACGCCCGAGAGCGCGTCGAGGAAGCGCTCCTCGGCGTCGACCACCCGAAGCGACTCCATATAGGAGAAGGTGTCGCTCACTTGCTCGGTCTCGCCCTTTCGCATCAGCCCGGTGTCGACGTAGACCGGCGTCAGCTGTGCGCCGACGGCCTCGTAGGCCAACGCCGCCGCGACCGAGGAATCGACCCCACCCGACAGCGCGATCACGGCGTCCGCGTCGCCGATCTCCGCTTCGATCTCCTCAACTGCCTCGTCGATGAATTCTTTGGCGTTGACCATTAGGCTTCGACCTCCGTTCGAGCGTGTTCGAGGACGGCATCGACCAGCCCGACGAAGGGCGGGCTCGCCCGGCCCGGCCGCGAGCGGAACTCGGGATGGAACTGCGTGCCGAGGAAGTACGGGTGGTCCTCGATCTCGAGGATCTCCATGCGGTTGTTGGCTCGCCCGGAGAAGGTGAGTCCCGCCGATTCCAGTCGCTCGATGTACTCCGGATTGACTTCGTAGCGGTGGCGGTGGCGCTCGGTGCACGAGGTCGCACCACCGTAGACCTCGCTTGCGAGGGTACTCGATTGAATATCGGTGTCGTGAGCGCCGAGCCGCATCGTCCCGCCCATGTCCTCGACCTCGTACTGTTCGGGCAGGATATCGATCACGGGGTGGTCGGTCTCGGCGTCGATCTCGGCCGAATGAGCGCCCTCGAGCCCGCAGACGTGCCGGGCGTAGTCGACGACCGCCATCTGAAAGCCCAGACAAAGCCCGAGGAAGGGAACCTCGTTCTCGCGAGCGTAGCGGATCGCCTCGAGCTTTCCTCGGGTGCCCCGCGAGCCGAACCCGCCGGGGACGACGATCCCGTCGGCCTCCTCCAGGCGCTCCTGATGGGCCGCGGCCATCTCGTCCGAATCGACCCATTGGATGTTGACCTCGACGTTTCGCTCCAGCCCGGCGTGTTTCAGCGCCTCGTGGATCGAGAGGTACGCGTCCTCGAGGGCGTACTTGCCCACGAGTGCGATCTCGATCTCCCGGTCGGCCTCCTGGGTGACCAGATCGCGCCACTCGTTTTTGCGCTCGCCCTCGGGCAGGGCCTCCTCGGCGAGTCCCAATCGCTCCATGACGTACTCGTCGAGCCCTTCCTCCTCGACCATCAGGGGCACCTGATAGATATCGGGCACGTCGGGGTTCGAGAACACCGCCTCGGTGGGGACGTCGCCGAACAGGGCGATCTTCTCCTTGGTTTCGGGTTCGAGGTGGTCGTCACACCGCCCGACGACGATGTCGGGCTGGAGGCCGATCGATCGCAGTTCCTTCACCGAGTGTTGGGTCGGCTTGGTCTTCTGTTCGCCGTTCTTCGAGTACGGGACGAGGGTGACGTGGGCGAAGAGGATGTCCTCATCGTCCTCCTCGTGGGCGAACTGGCGCAGGGCTTCGAGATACGGCATCCCCTCGATGTCGCCGACGGTTCCCCCGACCTCGATGAGACAGACGTCGGTGCCCTCGGCGGCTTCCCTGATTCGCCGTTTGATGTCGTCGGTGATGTGGGGGATGATCTGGACGGTCTCGCCCAGGTAGTCGCCCGAGCGTTCCTTCTCGATGACGTGCTGGTAGGTCTTGCCCGTCGTGACGTTATGATCGAACGTCATGTCGATGTCGAGAAAGCGCTCGTAGTTCCCCAGATCGAGGTCGACCTCGCCGCCGTCCTTCAACACGTATACTTCCCCGTGCTGGTAGGGGTTCATCGTCCCGGCATCGACGTTCAGGTAGGGATCGATCTTCACCGCGGTCACCGAGAAGCCGGCGTTTTTCAACAGCCGGCCGGTGCTCGCGGCGGTGATCCCCTTTCCGAGGCCGCTCATCACGCCCCCAGTCACGAAAATGAACTTCCTCCCGAGGGAGGGATCGTAATCGGTCGGCATACTGACCCTGTGCGAAGGGGATAAAAAACCGTTTCGGAGCCGAGGGACTGTGCCCTCGCCCCGTCGAAAACCTCCTCCATCTCATCGATTCCGAGAACGAACTCCGGGCCGAACTCGCCGGCCGGCATCCGGTAGCCCGGACCGACCTCGCCGTCGCGGGAAGACTCCCACTCCGCCTCCTCGGCGATCAGTCGTCAGTTGTAGCCGTACGAGTCGTGGGTGAGAAGCGTCACCATACTCGGCGGGTTCGGTCGGTCGGCTGTTGAACGGCCGACCGGAAGGAGCGCCCGCCCCCTGGAACCGGTAACATCAACGTCACCCCGTTACACGAGCGTCGCCGAGCGGTTATGTGGTTCGGCAACGAATCAGGTAACGTCGTGATACCGACTCGAACCCCGATCCAACGACCGGCCGAACGGCGCGTGAATCGACTGACGACGGAGGACCGACGATGAGCGATCCGAGATCGGTCCTCGTGACTGGCGCGACGGGCAACCAGGGCGGCGCGGTGGTCGACCACCTGCTCGCCGCCGGGGCCGAGTTCGACGTCCGCGGGCTCACTCGCGACGCCGACAGCGACGCGGCGAGCGAACTCGAGGAGCGGGGCGTGACGATGGTCGAGGGCGACCTGAACGAGCCCGAGACGCTCCGCGATCCCGTCGGCGACGCCGACGCCGTCTTCGCGGTCACGAACTTCTGGACGGAGGGATACGAGGGGCAGGTCCAGCAGGGAAAGAACCTCGCTGACGTCGCGAGCGAGGAGGGCGTCGAGCAGTTCGTCTTCAGCGGCGTCGCCAGCCACGATCAGGAAACCGGCGTCTCGCACTTCGATTCGGCCTGGGAGATCGACCAGTACGCCCAGGAGCTTGACCTCCCGCTGACGGTCCTCCAGCCGGTCTTCTTCCTCCAGAACCTCGAGGCGTTCGCCGAGGACGTCATGGAGGGGACCCTCGCGCTCCCCCTCGAGGAGGGCGTCCCCCTCCAGATGGTCGACGTCGACGACGTGGGTCACGCGGCAGCGGTCGCCCTCGAGCACCCCGAGGAGTTCGTCGGCGAGCGCTACGACCTCGCGGGCGACGAGGCGACCCTCGAGGAGACGGCCGCCGTGCTCTCGGAGGTCACCGGCCACGAGGTCGAGGCCGTCCACGTCCCGATCGAGGAGGCGTATGACTCCTTCGGCGAGGAGTTCACCGTCATGTGCGAGTGGTTCAACGAGGTCGGCTACGACGCTCCGATCGACGACCTCCCCGAGACCTTCGGCTTCGAGTTCACCGGCCTCGAGGCGTACCTCCACGAGCACGGCTGGGAGGAAAAGGAGGGAATGGCCTCGGTTCCCGGCTGGGTCAAGGCGCTCTGAGCCCGGCGAAAAAGTCCGCAACCGACCCCGCGATCCGCTCGTGTTTGCCGAGGAAGAAGTGATCCGCCGGAAGCTCTAGGAGCTGTGCTCCGCGTTCTCTGGCCGCTTCGACGATCGGCTCCCACTCGGTAGTCGTGTCCCGCGTCCCGTAGAGCACCTGCAGGGGACAGTCGAGAGCCTCGACAGCGTCGACCACCTCGAGGTCGCCGCCCACCTGCGCGGCGGGCGCGAGCGCAGACACCCCAATCAACGGTTCCTCGACCGATGCTGCGGCCAGCATCGCCATCGCGCCGCCGAAACTGTAGCCGAACACACCTATCGAATCGTACTCCCCGGCGGCCCACCGGATCGCGTTGCGTGCGTCCTCGCGCTCGCCGCGGCCCTCGTCCCACTCGCCGTAATCGAAGCGCAGGCAGGCGATCCCTCTCTTCCCCAGTGCCCCGCTTACTGCTTTCAGTCGGGGATCGCCCCGGTGTCCGCGCTGTTGGGGATGGGGCGGGCAGGCGACGACGACCGTGTCGCCCGCGCCGTCGAGCGTCCCGCGGACGTCCCGAGCGCCGGGGATCGCCACGTCGGTCATACGCCCCGTTCGGCGGGGATATTTTTAAGCACTGGGCCGCAATGACGGTCCATGGGAATACTCTCGCGGATGTCGTACGTCATCCGGTCGAAGGTCAACACGGTCCTCAACCGGTCGGAGGACCCCCGTGAAACGCTCGATTACTCCTACGAGCAGATGCGCGACCGCCTGCAGGACGTCAAACAGGGGATCGCGGACCTCACGACCCAGAAGAAACGATTGGAGATGCAGAAACGCCGCCTCGAGGAGAACGTCGAGAAACACAACGAGCAGGCCCGCGAGGCCGTCGCGCAGGACCGCGACGATCTGGCCCGACAGGCCCTCGAGAAGAAGAAGACGAAGATGAGCCAGATCGAACAGCTGGAGGACCAGATCGCGGACCTCCAGAACAAACAGGAGAAGCTCGTCGAGCAGAAGAACGAACTCCAGAGCCGCATCGAGCAGTTCCGCACGAAAAAGGAGACGATGAAGGCCCAGTACGAGGCCAGCGAGGCCAGCGTCCGCGTTTCGGAAGCGATGACGGGCGCGGGCGACGAGATGGAGGACGTCTCGCGGGCCATCGAACGCGCAGAGGAGGACACCGAGGAGATGGAAGCCCGCTCGGAGGCGATGGACGAACTCCAGGACACCGGCGCCTTTGACGACGCGCTCTCGGACAAGGACAGTATCGACCGCGAGCTCGACGCCGGCCGGACCAATAGCGAGGTCGAGGCGGAACTCGAAACCCTGAAAGGCGAGATGGGCAAGGGAACCGCGACCGAGGGGAGCGAGGACGACACGGAGGCGGAGATGGACGTCGACGTCGAGGAGCGCGACGCCGAGGCCGACGTCGAGGAGGAGTTAGAATCGAACGAGATCGACGAGGAGCTAGAGGAGATCCGCGACGAGCAGCGGTAGTACACGGCGCCCGTTTTCGAACCGACGGACAGTTACTCCCCGATCACCCGTTCGAACAGCGCGAGCACCACGGAGTGTACCTCGACGAGCACGACGACGCTCGCGACGATGATCGCGACCTGAAGCGTCGAGGAGAGGAGCCCCAGCGAGACGATCAGGGTCGTCGCACACGCCGGCGCGTGGTTCGTGTTCGTCGCGATCATTCCCCAGCTCGTCAGGACGATCGAGCAGACGCCGCTGGCGGCGAGGCGCAGCCCGTCGGGGGAAAACGCCGCCGGCGTCGTCGTGATCGCCACGCCGTTGGCGAGGAGGGTGTAGGCGACGAGACCGACGATCCCGCCGATGAGGTGGCTGCCGACGATTCTATACGTTCTGGTGCGCTCGCCGCGGCGATCGAACGCGAGAATGAACGCCGAGGGGCCGAGACTCGGGAAAACGAAGGGCTGGCCGCTCGCCCATGCAACGAGCCCGAGGACCGTAAAGAGGAACCCCGCATAGAGGCTCGTCCCCAGTCGCCGTCGAACCATATCCGTCCTCCACCGTCGCGTCCTAAAACCCTGTCCAACCCGTCGGCAGTGCCCACAGCTCCGTAATCGGCAGATTGAGGTGTCGAACGCGTCTACGCGGATCCACTGTGAGTGACTCGGATGACCTCGTGCCGCCAGCGAACACGATGCGCGAGCGAACCGACGAGAGCACGGTGAAGATCTGGTTTCTCATCACGGCCAATCGATGGCTCGTCACCGCCGTCCTCTCGGCCGTGATGGTCGCCATCTTCGTCGGGCTCTACTTCCTCGGGCCGACCAACCTGCGGGGCGTTCTGAGTGCGTCGTCGGTCGGCAACGTCTTCGGCTCGGTGATCATCGCCGTCACCACCGGCGTCTCGCTCATCCTGGCCATCGCCCAGCTCGTGTTGTCCGAGCAGATGGGGCCGCTCGGCGAGAAACAGGCCGAGATGCGCGACCAGATTGACTTTCGTAGCGATGTTGAGGACCGGATCGACGCCGCCGTCGGCCCCGCGACCCCCTCGGCGTTCCTCTCGGCGCTCATCGAGGCGGTCGACCGGCAGGCACGAGCGCTCGACGAGTCGCTCGCGGACGACGATGTCGAGGAACTGCACGCGTACGCCGACTCGCTCATCGACCACGGCAAGCGGGTCAGCGACCAACTCGAGAGCACCGAGTTCGGCTCCTTCGAGGTGATCCTGCCGGTGTTGAACTACAACTACTCATGGAAGATCGTCGCCGGCCGGAAGCTCTCGGCCAAACACGCCGACTCGATCACGGACGAGACCGCCGAGCACCTCGACGCGGTGGTCGAGGCGCTGCGGTTTTTCGCGCCCGCCCGCGAGTACTTCAAAATGCTGTACTTCCAGTGGGAGATAAACAACATCGCGCGGGGCGTGCTGTACGCCTCGGTTCCGTCGCTCGCGCTTGCGGCCTACATGATCCTCGCGTTCGACGCGACCCTCATTACGGGATCGGTGCTCGGGCTCCCCTATCGCTATCTCGCCGTCGGCGTCATGTACTCCCTCGCGCTGTTGCCGTTTACGGTGGTGCTCGCCTACATCCTGCGGATCGTCACCGTCACGAAACGGACCCTGGCGCTCGGGCCCTTCATCCTCCGGGAGACCAAACAGACGGGCGAGGTCGACTGAACCGGATCGTCAGTGCTCGGTCACGTCCGTCACGGCCGCCGTCCCCTCCTCGACTTCCTTGTTCGGGACCATCGGTCCGATCGAGGCCGTCCGTCGGGTGACCGTCGCCGAGCGAAGCACGAACGCCGAAAGCAGCGCCAGCGGCGAGAGCACCACGAGGATCAGCGGGATGATCACCTGTGGGGCGATCTCCGGCGAGATGGTCAGCCCGCCTGATTCACCGTACAGCAAGCCGGTGCTCAACGCCGCGAGGACCGCCGGGATTCCGAGGTAGGTGATCAGCCGTGAGAGCCGCGAGAGCTCCCGCTCCATGTACGTCGTCTTGAAGTGCGAGCGCGCGACGTTGAACAGCTGGAGGGTCTCGATCAGATCGGTCAGGGCCTCGTCGCTTTCCTCGTCGATCCCCTCCGCGTGTTCGTTCTGGAGGTAGCGTCCGGCGTAGATCTGCTGGGAGTCGTCGTAGTCGATCGTGAGCGAAACGGCTCGAAAGGTCCCGAAATCGGCGTCGTCGAGACGGTCGCGGGCTTCGCCGGCGGTCTCGGCGACGGTCCGTGCGTACTCGGAGATCTCCCGCTCGCGTTCGTTGTCCTCTGCGACCGTCTCCCCGAGGCGGATCGCCCGGTCTTCGACTGCACTCATCACCACTTCGAGCAGCGCGGTCGGTTCGGCGGGACTGGCGTGAACGTCCGCTTTCCGTGCGATGTCCTCGCGCAGTTCCATCACGCCGTCGAGACGCTCGCGCAGTTGGCTGGCGGCGGCGAACTGCCGCGAGAGGATCAGCTGGTTGATCGTGATGACGATCGTGACGACGCTGAAGGTGCCCGCGACCATGCCGTTCGCGAGGCGATTGATCGAGTTCTCGTTCGTGAAGGCGATCACGTCGGTCGCGGTCAGTACCGCGAGGACGATGCCGCTGACGGCGAGGATCCCTGCCGCGATGAGAAACCGGTTCGCATCGAGGAGGACCCACCGCAGCAGTCCGCTCTCCGAGCCGGTCGCCGGTCCCGTTCGGTCCTCATCCATCGCTCGGGCCTACTCACGTCCGGGGTAAAAAACGCCTCCCGGCAGTGGCGAACGTCGCCGGTCGCGGGCCAGCGGTTCCATGGCCTGCGGGTGGGAATACACCCGGGTCCCCGGATCGGGACGCTGAAGCGGATACCCCACCCTTTTGTAAGCACTCTCCTACCACATCGTCATGAGCGACGAGCCGAGCGATACGATGCGCGAGCGCGCCGAGGGCAGCGGCCTCCGGCTGTGGGTGTTGATGCGGATGAACCGGTACGCGCTTGCGGGGGCGATCCTGCTCGGCGTGTTCGTCGCGATCGTCTCGCTGGGATTCGTCGGTCTGAACCCGCTGCGGATACTCTCAGTACAGGACCCCGACGCGATCCAGACGCTGTTCAGCTCGATGATCGGGCCGATCATCACGGGCGTGACGCTGGTGGCGACGATCGGGCAACTCGTGCTCTCACAGGAGCTCGGCGCGGTCGGCGACCAGCGCGAGCGCATGCAGGAGGCCATGGAGTTCCGCCGCGACATCGAGTCCAAAACTGACCAAGGTGTCAGCCCGCCCGAACCGTCGGCGTTCCTGCGCGAACTCGTTGCAGGGGTCGAGGACCACGCCGAACGGCTCCGCGAGGAGATGGCCGACGAACGCGACGAGGAGCTCAAAGAGCGAGTCACCGACTACGTCGACGCCCTCGACGAACACGCAGAAACAGTCCGCGAGGAGATCGAGGACACCCAGTTCGGGACGTTCGACGTGCTCTGGGCCGCGCTCGATTTCAACTACTCCTGGAAGATCTTCCAGGCACGCCAGATCCGCACCGACCACAGCGACTCGCTCTCCGAGGAGGCCGACGAGGCCCTCGACGACCTGATCGTCTCCCTGCAGTTCTTCGGGCCCGCCCGCGAGCACTTCAAGACGCTGTACTTCCAACACGAGTTGATCGCCCTCTCGCGGTCACTGTTGTACGCCGGACCGCCGGCACTGGTCGTCGTCGCCGCGATGATCATGTACGTCGACCCGAGTTCCGTCTCGGGGACCGTCCTCGGGATCGATACCCTCACACTGTTGGTAGGCGGGGCGTTCGTCCTCACGCTCACGCCGTTCGTCCTGCTGATCAGCTACATCCTCCGGATCGCGACCGTCGCCCAGCGGACGCTGGCGATGGGTCCGTTCATCCTCCGCGAGTCGAGCCGGGACGCCGAAAGCGACGTCTGAAACCCCAGGAGTTACCCCCGCCGGCTTCGATTCGAACACGGATGACCGATGACAGCACCACGTGGGAGTTTCGAACGCTCGTCCCACCGCGGGAGGCGACCCAGAAGGAGGCGGACGACCCCGAGGCGGAGATGAACGAACTCGGTGCGGAGGGCTGGGCGTTCGCCGGAACGATCGACTACACCGGCGGCGGCACGAAGTTCCTGCTGTTCAAACGACCGCGCTCAGCCGGCGAGGACGGCGACTGATCAGTTGTCGATCGCGCCGATGTCTTCGGCGTCCTCCTCCTCGCGAAGGATGAACGGGCCGATAGTGAGGGTCCGTTGGGAGACCGTCACCATCCGCAACACGAACGACAACAACAGCGCGAACGGGAACAGCGAGAGGACGATCACGAACGAGACGAGCACGAACGCGCTGTTCAGACCGACGATCGTACCGGAAAAGGGCTCGATGTCGAAGGCGAAGCCCATGAACGTCGTCAGCCCCAGTGCGGGCATCGCCGTGTAGAGCAACACCCGCGAGACGTCGATCAGTTCGTGTTGGTAGTACAGCAGCTTGAAGTACTGGCGGGCGGGGCCGAAGAGGCTGAGGTTCTGGACCAACTCGTCGAGCAGATGGTCCGTCTCCGCGGAGAGTCCGCCCTCGTGACGTCCCCGGAGCCGACGGGCGGTGCGGGTCTTCCAGGAGTAGTTGAAGTCGAGCACCGCCGATAGCGTCTCGAAGGTGCCGAACTCCGCGTCGTCGAGGTCGTCCATGATGCGATCGCTGTGATCCGCGACGAGGCCGGCGAATTCGGCGACCTCCGCCGTGGCCTTCGAGTCGGGCTCCTCTGTGACCTGCTCGGACAGCGCCGTCGCGTCCTGTCTGGCGCCCAAAAGCAGGGTGCGAAGGAAGCCCGTCGGCGTCGCGGGCGGGACGCCGACGTCCATCGAGGTCTGGACGTCCTTGCGGAACTGGATCTCGTCCTGCATCCGGCTTCGCTGCTCGCCCAGATCGCCCATCTCCTCCGAGAGGATGAGCTGGCCGATCGTCAGCGTCAGCGCGATGCTCGTGACCGTTGCGAGGAAGATCGACTGGAACAGCGAGCGGATCTGGTCGGTCGAACGGACGGTCTCGAACGGCTGCGGGAAGAGCGCCCCCGCGAGCAGGATGATGGCGAACGCGACGACGAGGAGGAGTCCCGCGACGAACCACCGGTTTCCGTCGATCAGGAACCAGGTCTTGGGGCGGCTATCGCCGACCCGTTCGCGCATCGTATCCGGCGGCGGCGAAAGGTGCCCGTCAGAGTCGTTCACGGTTCGGTTTTCGATTCGAGCGTGCTATACCCTTCCTTTCGAGTCGCGAACGCTCCACCGGGGTGGGTATCAAGGGCCAGATTCATGCCCGGTCGATTCGAGAATGGACATATGACACGGAGCGAGCGAGCCGAACGTGGAGGGGGTCGGTAGCATGGAGCGCCACGACGATGTCGACCGCCGAGCGGTCCTCTCGGCTCTCGGAGCGGGCTCGCTGGCGGGGCTGGCCGGCTGTCTGGGGTCGGGGTCGGGATCGTCCTCCAAGCCGTCCTACGAGGACGGCGAGGTCCCCGACGAGATCAACGGCAGCGCGCGCAATACGAGCGAGGCGTCGGCCGCCTACAGCGCCGGCAGCACGAGTCCGCGAACCGATCTGGCCCCCCTATCGAACCTCTCGATCACCGATCACGAGTTCTCGTTCGAGGGCGGCTACACTGGATCGACGGTCCAGGGAACCGTCGAGAACGCCAGCGACGACCGAATCGACACGGCGGAGGTCCGGGTGCGGGTGTACAACGGCGACGGCCAGCAACTCGGGATGTACATCGCTTCGACCACCGACCTCGACGGCGGATCGACCTGGTCCTTTCAGGTGATCGTCCTGGATTCACCCGCCGACATCGCCGACTACGACATCGCGGTCGTCGGCCTACCGGACTGACGCTCCCGTTCCGCGCTCGACGCTTGCGAGGTCGATCCCTCCTTCGGGAAGCGAAACACCCTCGTACGGATCGTCGGCGAGCAACAGCGACCCGTCCAGATCGGCGTAATCGAGCAGCGGGGCGAGATGACACGCCGCCGCGATCGAGGCGTTCGACTCGGTCATACAGCCGAGCATCGTCTCCAAGCCATGTGCGCGTGCCGCCGCGAACATCGCGCGCGCCTCGCGCAGGCTCCCGCATTTCATCAGCTTCACGTTCGCGATGTCCGCGATCTCCGCAACCTGCGGGATATCCGAAAGCGTCACACAGGACTCGTCGGCGGCGATCGGGAGCGCCGATCGCTCGCGAACGAAGGCCATTCCCTCGGGGTTCTCGGCGGGAACCGGCTGTTCGACGAACTCGACGCCGAACTCGGCGAGCGCCTCGATCTTCCGTACCGCTTCGCGGGGCGACCACGCCTCGTTGGCGTCGACCCTGATCGTCGCCTCGGGCGCTTCGTCCCTCACGGTCTCGATGATCTCCTCGTCCCGTTCCGTCCCGAGTTTGACCTTCAGCGTCGAGTAACCGCGCTCGCACGCGGTCGCGGTCTTGCCACGCATCGACTCGACGTCGTCGATCCCGATGGTGTAGGAGGTCTCGGGGAGGTCCTCGGGATCGAGACCCCAGCATCGGTAGAGCGGAAGGCCGAGCCGTTTCGCGACCAGGTCGTGCAGCGCGATCGACACCGCACACCGCGCCGCGGGGTTCAGATTGACTCGCTCGCGCATCCGGCGCTCGATCCGTTCTAGCTGGTGAGGGTCGCCTACGCCCTCGACGGTTTCGAGAAGGGTCGGTAAGACGGCCTCGACGGTGTCGACCGTCTCGCCGTAGTGGGCCGAGGGTGCGGCCCCACCGATCCCCTCGTCCCTGCCGTCGCTCACCCGGACGATCACGTTCTCGGTCTCCTCGGTCGTCCCCCGCGAGATGGTGAAGGGAAACTCGAGTGGGAGGATGACCCGCTCGAACCCCGTTTCGAGGCTCACAACAGCGCCTCCAGTACGTCGTCCTTCTCGAACCGGACGGGGTCGGTCGCGGGCACACCGAGATCCGAGCCGTACTGGGAGACGGCATCGCGGGCGGGCCCCTCGTCGACGATGTCCATCGTGTTCAGCGCACCCGCGGCCACCTCCGTCTCGTGCACCGGCGCGGCCAAGTCCTCATAGAGGTCGATGTACTCGTCCATCGGCGGGATCGAGACGTCCTCGTAGCCGTGGATCGACTCGCGCCCGGCGGCGTGACAAAGTACCAACGAATCGGGCATCGACCCGTGGAGGATCCCGCAGGTGACCGCCGAGTAGGCGGGATGGATGATGGTCCCCTGGCCCTCGACGAACAGGTAGTCGTGCTCGTCGCCCTTCTCGACGATCATCTCCTCGACGGCGCCCGCGGTGAAATCCGAGACGACGCGGTCGATCGGGTTGCCCCACCCGTCGATCATGATCCCGGTCTGACCCGTCGGGATGAACGCGGCGTCGATCCCGCGCTCCTGGGCGGCGCGCGCGAGTTCGAGCGAGACGGTCATCTTGCCGACCGAGCAGTCCGTGCCCACGGTGAGGATCACTTCGGCGTCGACGTCCTTCGCGACTCCCCGACTCACTGTGAGGTCCTCGTCGGGTTTGCGGACGTCCCACAGTTCGCAGTCGTTCTCCGCCGCGAGCGCGACGAACTCCTTGTCCTCCGAGAGGAAGTAGTGGAGACCCGAGATGACGTCACAGCCCCGGTTCAGGGCGTTGACGACGTCCGCGCGCCAACTCTCGTCGAACCCGCCGCCGATGGGCGCGATCCCGATCAACAGCGCGTCTGCCTCCGCGACGTCTTCCATCCCCTCGACGATGGGGGCGTCCGGAACGCCGGGAACGTAGTCCGCGACCTGTCCGCCGGCGTGGTCGCGGTCCAGCACCGCGGTGACGTCGTAATCGCCGTAGCGGATGACGCCGACGGCGGTTTTCGCTCGCTCGGGGAACTTCTCGTGTGCGAGAACTGCGACTTGCATACCGGAGGGATGCACAACGGGGTGTTAACCCTTTAGATGCCGATCGGACGGAGCCTCCCGTCGCGGTGTGTACCGCCACGCCGGTCGCCGCCCCATCGAACCCCGATCGTATGAGGAGTGTCCCCGATACTGTCCTCCTCTTCGGGACGGTTCCCTTCGTCCTCCCGGTCGTCATTCGAGGGACCTCCCTCATCCGGGGCGACTATAGACGGTACAGC
The DNA here is from genome assembly GCF_003697815.1 of Halalkalicoccus subterraneus. NCBI lineage: Archaea > Methanobacteriati > Methanobacteriota > Halobacteria > Halobacteriales > Halalkalicoccaceae > Halalkalicoccus > Halalkalicoccus subterraneus. The sequence goes on from NZ_RDQG01000018.1 coordinate 29,303, forward strand.
CGTGCGGTGAAGAACTCGTGAAACGCCTGTTCGAGGGCCTCGCGGGGATCGCCGGTCGCGTCGACCGCCCGCGTCGCGTCGGCGTCGAACTCCTTCAGGAGGGTTCGCTGGCCGACGACGATCAGTCGCTCCGATTCGCGCCCGGCAAGCGCCTTGCGGCATTTTGAGAGGTGCTCGCGGATCTGCCCGTCGCGCCGGCGCTCGAAGCGCCCCTGTGAGAACCCTCCCTTCGAGTGATCGCCCTTCACGTCGCTCTCGAAGCCGCGAAACGATCGGCACTCGCGCCCGCGATACTCGCCCATCGCGAACAGGTCCGAGCGCACGAGCACGAAGGCGAACTCGCCCTCCGGGAGGAACCAGCCGGGCTCGATCTCGACCGCGTCGCTCCACGTTCGAAAAGGGGCGGGGGCGAGCGGCGGTCGCAGGGCGACACTCACGAGACCGGCGTCGTCGGTGACCGCGAGACACGGACTGGCCCGCGAGAGAAGCGGAGTCCGCTCGCCGAACGCCGTCGCGACCGCCTCGGGGGTCTTGCCGCCGATCATCGCCGTCAGAACGCCCTCCTCGTCGGTTCGAAAGCTGTCCAGCCGATTCAACACCTCACGGAGTCGATCGCCGCGCAGCGTCTCGACGCCACGGAACTCCAGTTCGGCCTCTTCGTCCGTCCGTTCGAGCCGCCCCTCCAGATCGCTGATCCTGTCTTCGAGGCGGTTCTCACGCTCGTCTACCGCCTGTCTGTCGCGGACGGCCTCGCGACGGCGCTCGCGCTCGGCCTCGAAGCGCTCCTCGAGGCGACGGCGCTCGTCCTCGAGCGCCGCGATACGCCCCTTGAGTTCGGATCGGCCGAGCAGCTCGTCGAGCATGCCGGAGAAGGGCAAGCCGGCGGCTTTTATCTTCCGGCCCGTCCACCGGAAACGATATCGAGCAGTTGGGAGGCGCGATCTGCCTTCGCCAGCAGGACCTCACGGGGGGCCGGAAGCGTATCGACGTAGCCCGGGTCGAGCCGTTCTTCGGGGATCATCAGCGTGTGTTCGGGGACGCCGTCGTCGCCGTGAACGGCGAAGTGCTGCTGGGAGAGCTTCATCACGAGCGGGAGGTCGAGGCGCTCTACGCCGTCCCCGGTGGCATAGAGCTGCTCGTTGACTAACTCGTGGTGATCACGCCGCAACACCGCCTGCTCCCCCTCGTAGGGTTCGACGAACAGTCGTCCGACGTAGTAGCTTCGGGAGAATGTCTCAAACATGCTATACAGTACCATGTTTGGTGGGGACGGATATAACGGTTGTGGGACATGTTTATATCGAACCGCGGGACGAGGACAGCGGTACGGCTTTGTCAGTGGCGCTCGCCTCACCAGACGATGATTCCTCGCAGGTACGCCCACTACTACCTCGAGAACGCCCCCAGTTTGGTCTGGCTCGTCGGCGTGAACGTCCTCGCGATGCTCGTCGGGATGCGTTTTTACGTCGAGACGATGCCGGCAGTCCCGACCTTCCTGTGGCCGTTCTACCTCGACTCACCGGCCGCGTTGTTTCTCGCGACCGCCTCGTTCGTGACGCTGCTCGTGAACCTCGGCCGTCCGTTGGACGACGTCCCGCACAACCGCGCGCTCGCGTATCTCCATACGCTCGCGTTCGTCTGGCTCGTGAAGTACGGCCTGTGGACGTTCCTCGCACTCAACCTCGGATTCTCGAACTACTTTCCCGATCTGTACGACTACTGGTTCATCGTCATCACGCATCTGGCGTTCGTCCTCGAAGCCTACCTGATACCACACTACGGGACGACGACGCGGGGTGCGCTTGGCCTGTCGCTCGTGGTGCTTCTGGCGAACGATCTCTTCGATTACGGAATGGGCTTCCATCCGCCGCTCCGCTACGACCCCGGGATTGCACTCCCGCTTGCGACTGTCGGGCTGTCGGTTCTCTCGGTCTGGCTGGCGTTTCGTGCGTTCGATCGACTCGAGCCTGCTACTGCAAGCTGATGATGCGGGAACGGAGACACGCTTTTCAGTCCTCATCGCTTACCTCGGGATAGATGGACTCCGCGGCGTTGCTGGATCTCCTCGGAAACGAAAACCGACGGCGGATCCTGCGTCTTCTCTCACACAAGCCCTGCTACGTCACGGAGATCTCGGAATACCTCGAGGTGAGCCCGAAGGCAGTGATCGACCACCTCCGCAAACTCGAGGAGGCGGGGCTGGTCGAGAGCCGCACCGACGATAAACGCCGCAAGTACTTCCACATCGCGCGCAACCTCCGGCTGGAGGTGAGCGTTTCGCCGTACGGCTTCGCCTCGAAGAGCGCCTACCCCGCGAGTTCGAGCCTCGACATGACGAGCTCCTGTACCCACCTCTCGATCAACGTCACCGCCACCGACGGCGGGGACGTCTGCGATCTGGCGAGCGAGCTCAGAACACTGGAGGAGCTCGAAGACGAGCTCTCCCTGGCCCAGCGCTGGGTGCAGGGTCGGATCGCGAAGGCCCACGAGCGCATCAGCGAGACGATCGGCGACGCGGAGAACAGCCGCCTGTACGCGGCGGTGCTCTCGGCGCTCGACGGCGGGGCGACCGACACGGAGACGATCGCAAAACAGACCGACCTCCCCGAACCGATCGCCGAGGACGCCCTCTCGGTGCTCGCGGACCACGGGATCGTACAACGGAACGACACCGGCTGGGCGCTCGACTGATCAGATCTCGCGGGTGAGCCCATCGCGCAGATCCGACCCGAAGTACGCCCCGAGCCCACAGACGACGAGCCCGACGACCGCGCCCAGCGCCGCAACCGTCAGCCCGCTGCCGGCGATGATCCACACCAGATAATCGGACGCCGTCGAGAGACCAACCACCGCTCCGCCCGCGACGCCGGCCTCCGCTACCGGGCGTGTCTCGCTCGCGACCCCGAGGAGAAAGGCTCCCAGAAAGGCACCGACGACGCCGCCCGCGATCGGGACCGTTGCGCCGCCGACCAGTGTGCCCGCGAGGACGAGCGCGAGCGCGAGGCCGAACCGTTTCGGCGAGAACAGCGTCTCGGCCCGCTCTCGAACCCGTCGGCGAGCGCCCGCCGTCGCCGCCTCCGACTCGCCGAGGGCGACCTCGTGGTCCGCGCTTCGGGTTTCGGTTAGCTGGTCGGTTCGTTTCGCCATACCACCCGTCGTTCCTGTACGACAATGGACCTTTCGACCGCACCGACCGAACGGATGGATTGAAGTCCAGCCGCCGGAATCCAATGGTATGAACGCAGGCGACCGCGTCCGCGCGAGGCGGGCCGACACGACCTATGAGGGCGTCCTCCTGCCCTCCTCGACGCCCGACCATCTCGTGCTCAAGCTCGATGGGGGGTACAACGTCGGCGTCGATCGCGAGGACGCCGAGGTCGAGCTCCTCGAAACAGACGTCTACGAGATCGGTGGCGAGGGCAACGGCGAGGAGTCGGCCGTCGAGTTCGACGACGACCTTCCGACCGTCTCGCTGATCTCGACGGGGGGAACGATCGCCTCGACGGTCGATTACCGCACCGGCGCGGTGACCGCACAGTTCGACGCCGAGGACGTGCTCCGCGCGGTGCCGGACCTCGCGGGGCTCGCGAACTACCGGGGACGCGTGGTGACGAACATCCTCTCGGAGAACATGACGCCCGCAGTGTGGCGCGAACTGGCCGAGGCGGTCCACGAGGAGATCGAAAACGGTGCCGACGGCGTCGTCGTCATGCACGGCACCGACACGATGCAGTTCTCCGCGTCGGCGCTCTCCTTCATGCTCGACACTCCGGTTCCCGTCGTCTTCACCGGCAGCCAGCGCTCTGCGGACCGACCCTCCTCCGATAACGTCATGAACGCGGTCTGTGCGGTCGAGGCCGCGAAAAGCGACCTCGCGGAGGTGCTCGTCTGCATGCACGCAAGCGAGTCCGACGACCGCTGTGCGCTCCACCGCGGGACGCGGGTCCGGAAGAACCACACCTCCCGGCGGGACGCCTTCGAGACGGTCGGACGAAAACCGCTCGCGGAGGTCGACTACGGGAGCCGCGAGATCGTGACCCGCCGCGAGCACGCGACGCGAGGGGAGCGCGAACTGGCGCTCTCACCCGACCTCGAAGCCGACGTCGAACTGCTGAAATACACGCCCGGGATGGGGCCCGAGGCGCTCGAACCCTATGAGGACGTGGTGGGCCTCGTGATCGAGGGAACTGGATTAGGACACGTCCATACCGACTGGATCCCCCGGATCGAGGAGTTGGTCGAGTCGGGGATTCCCGTCGTGATAACCAGCCAGTGTCTCGAAGGGCGGGTCTGCGATCGGGTCTACGATACCGGCCGGGATCTGTTGGATGCGGGCGTGGTCGAGGCCGGCGACACCCTGCCCGGTACTGCGAAGGTCAAGCTCATGTGGGCGCTCGCGAACGCCGATTCGCCCGCCGAAACCATGCGGACTGATCTGGCGGGCGAACTCACCGAACGATCCGTCCCATGGAGCTGAGGGACGCTCGACTGGAGGACCACGAGGCGGTCGCCGCCTTCACCCGGAACACGTGGCCCGACCGGGAGGTCGGCGACTACCTGCCCGACATCTACCCCGAGTGGATCGAGGGCGAAAACCACACTCTCGTGGCCGAGGCGGGCGAGGACGTCGCCGGGGTCGCCCAGTGTACGATGCTCTCGGAGACCGAGGCGTGGTGTCAGGGGATGCGCGTCAACCCCGAGTACCGCGGCGAGGGGGTCGCCCGCCGGCTCACCCACGCGCTGTTCGATTGGGCGCGTGATCAGGGAGCGCTCGTCGCCCGTAGCATGGTGTTCTCGTGGAACGTCCCGAGCATGGGCCTCTCGCGGCGGATCGGATTCGACCCCGCAGCGGAGTACCGCTGGGCCATTCCCGAACCGGACCCCAACGCCGAGCCCGGCCTGGCGGTCACGGCCGAGCCCGACGCGGCGTGGCACGCCTGGACCGACAGCGACGCCCGTAACGAGGTGGAGGGGCTCGCGCTCGACCCCGAGGAGACGTGGGCGGTCTCGGAGCTCTCCCGCGAGGACCTCCGCCGGGCGGCCGACGAAACCGCGGTCTTCGCGGTACGCGACGACGGGCTCCGCGGAATGAGCTATCGGGTGCGCGACTACGGGCGCGAGGGCGAGGACGGAGTCGAGCACTGGGCGGAGTACGGGATCGGCGCCTGGAACGACCTCGAAGCGGGGCGGGCGTTGTTCGACGCCATCGCCCGCGACGCCGCCGAGGTCGGTGCCGACCGCACGCGGGTGTGGATCCCCGAGACGACGGGTTACGTCTCGGACGCGGCGTACCTCCGGGCCGGGGCCTCCGAGGAGCCCGACCTCGTGTTCGCGGCCGACCTCACCGCCGACCGGACCCACCGCTAACTGGAGGAAAGAGCGCGAGCTCGTCGCCGTCGCCGAGTTCGGTGTCCAGTCCCTCCTCCTGGGTGAAGACGTTCGAGCCGTTGCGAAGCAGGTTGATGTGGTCCTCGAGCCCGCCGCTCTCGTCGAGGAGGCGGTCTTCGAGCGCCGGACGGGAGGCCAATAGCGCCTCGAGTGCCTCGCCGACCGTGTCCCCGGGGCCGGCGTCGACCGCGATCCGTTTCCCGCCCGCCACCTCCGCGAGATCGGCGAAGAGTTTCCACTCCATGTCCTCTCTCGCGACTGCGTCCGAATGAGCGTTCCGCTCGCGGCCTCGTCACACGCCACCACGACTCATTATGCGATTATATAACACACTTACGGATTAACTCATATATGGATTAGTTTTATACCGAATGACGGAGATCACTCGAGTATGAGCACCACAGCACTGACCCACGACAGAACCGAGATCCCGGCCGAGATCGATTCGGCCAGTTCGAAGCTCGTCTACCTCTACCTGCACACCGCCGGCGAAGCGACCGTCGAGGAGCTCCAGTCCTCGCTGGGCATGAAGCAGCTCGCGCTGTTCCCGGTCCTCGATACCCTCTCGGGCGAGGGTCTCGTCGACCGCGAGGGCGAGCGCTACACCGTCGCGGCCTGATCGAGCGCGTAGACGACCTCGTCTTTTTCGAGTCCGATCCAGATTAGTAGTGCCTCGGCCCCACGAGGGGTTGGGCGAGGATCGAATCGGGTATCGGAGGTCGCTTCCGGCGAGCGACCTAGGCCTGCCGGCTACTCCAAGAGCGCCTCGAATTCGGTTTGGTTCTCGCGGCTACCGACCGCGACGGCCACGTCGCCCGCTTCGAGCCGGAAGTCGGCCTCGGGGCTCGCGATGCACTCCTCGCCGCGCTCGATGGCGACGATCGTCGTACCGGTGCGCTCGCGGATGTCCGTCTCCGCGAGGGTCTTGCCGACGATGGGGTCGTCGGAATCGAGGGTGTACCATTCGAGGATAACGCCCTCGCCGAGCGTCGTCTCGGGCGATTTCGTTCTGACGGGCTGGAAGTACGCCCCCTCGAGGATCGACCCGACGACCCGCGACTCCTCGTCGGTCAGGTCAAGCAGTTCCTCGCTGTCGGCGTCCGGGGTCTCCCGGTAGAACAGTTCACGCCGCCCGCTGTTGTGGATGACGACGACCGCCACGCCCCCTTCCTCGAGGGCGACCTCGAAGCGCTTTCCCACCCCCGGGAGATCGGTTTCCGAAACGTCCATACCCTGCGTTTCGGCTTCGGCCGTATAAATATGGAACCCTCGCCGGGATGGAAAGGCTATTCCCCGACCTCCCGCATCGACTAGCCATGTACCGACAGTCGAGCGACCCTCGTTCTCCGAGTCGCTGACATGGCCGTCGAGAACCACCTGCTCGACGTCGGGATCATGTTCGCCGCCGTCGCCGGCGTCGGCGTCCTCGCCGACCGCCTCGATCAGTCGGTCATCCCCTTCTACATCCTGATCGGCATGGTGCTCGGGCCGCACGTCCTCGGCGAGTTCGGCCTCCCGTACGTCGAGGAGACGGCGTTCGTCGAGATCGGTGCGGAGCTCGGGATCGTCTTCCTCCTGTTTTTCCTCGGACTGGAGTTCAACCTCGATCGCCTCGTCGAGAACCGCGACCGGATCGGGAAAGCCGGAACGATCGATCTCGGGATCAACTTCGGGGTGGGGCTCGTCCTCGGCTATCTCGTCTTCGGGTCGCTTCTCGCGGCCGTGCTCGTCGCGGGGATCGTCTACATCTCCTCGTCAGCGATCATCACGAAGTCCCTGATCGATCTGGGCTGGATCGCAAACAGCGAGAGCGACCCAATGCTCGGCACGCTGGTCTACGAGGACCTCTTCATCGCGGTCTACCTCGCGGTCGTCTCGGCGCTCGTGGTGGGTGGCGGGGACGTGGCTGAGGCGGTCGAATCGGTCGGGCTCGCGCTGGGATTCATCCTCGCGTTGCTCCTGCTCGTTTACTTCGGCACCGGGTGGTTCGAGCGCGCGCTCCACACCCAGTCCAACGAGTTCTTCGTCCTGCGGGCGATCGGGATCACCGTCCTCGTCGCTGGCGCGGCGCTCGCTGCCGGGGTAAGCGAGGCCGTTGCGGCCTTCTTCATCGGAATGGCCTTCAGCTCGACGGACTACGTCGACGAACTCGAACACAACCTGGAGGCGATTCGCGACACCTTCGCTGCGATCTTCTTCTTCTGGATCGGCCTCGTGACCGACCCCACGCTCTTTCCGGCGGTCGCCGGGTTGGTCGCGCTCGCGGCGCTGGTCACGACGCCGACGAAACTCGTCAGCGGGTTTCTCGGCGGGAGAGTCTACGGGCTCGACGACCGGCGCTCGACCCGAGTGGGACTGGGGATGGTCACGCGCGGGGAGTTCTCGCTGATCATCGCGACGGTCGCGCTGGGCGGGGCCGGCGCGACCCTCCCCGCCGAGACGGCGAACACCATTTATGCCTTCGCAGTCGGCTACGTCCTCGTGATGAGTATCCTCGGGACGACCCTGATGCGCTACTCCTCGCTGTTCGAGGAGCGTGTGGTCGCTCGCCTCCCCGGCGATCGCGCCCGAGCCTGACCTCGGGGTACGACCGCCCTCAACACGAGAGGTCTATACCGTCGAGCGCGCGAGGGTGCGTATGGAGTGGGGCGAACGCTGGGGACTGATCGGCACGCACCTGACGGTCGCGCTGACGGGAATCGTCGCCGTGCTCTCGATCATTACGGGGATCGCGAACATCAGCGCGCCGGCGGTTGGACTGCTCTACGACCTGATCGACCTCCCGACGGTTGTCCACCGGACGGCCGGCTTCACGGGCGCAATGACCGGGTTCCTGATGCTGCTTTCGGCCTACGGCCTCCGCGACCGTCTCCGCGTGGCCTGGTGGTCGACGGCCGTGTTGCTACCGGTGACCGCGGTCCAGGGGCTGCTCCAGTCGAGCGTGCTCTCGATCCCCCTCATCGTGATCTCCGCGCTGGCGATGCCGAACCTGCTTGCGAACCGGAGCCATTTCGAGCGCGAGCTCCAGCTCACGAACACACAGATCGCCGCCGGCCTCGCGCTGGTGGGCGCACAGGCTTATGGCACGCTCGGCACCTACGCGCTGCGCGAGGAGTTCGGCGAGGTCGAGACGATCCTCGACGCCTTTTACTTCACGCTGGTCACTGCCAGCACGGTCGGCTACGGCGATGCGACCCCCGCCACTCAGCAAGCCCGGCTGTTCGGGATGTCGGTCCTGCTCGTAGGCACCGCGAGCTTCGCGGTCGCGCTCGGTGCCCTGCTCAGCCCCGTCATCGAAGCCCGCTTTGCGGCCGCACTCGGAAGAATGAACGACGCAGAACTCGCTACACTGGACGATCACGTACTGGTTCTCGGCTACGGTGAACTCACCGAGCCGATCCTGCAGGAACTCGAAGGCCGCGCGGCCTTCGTCGTCGTCACCGATCACGACGAGCGCGCCGACCGGCTGGCCGAGCGCGACCTCCTCGTCCTTCGAGGAGATCCGAGCGACGAGGAAACCATCGAGCGCGCCGGGCTCGACCGGGCGCGGGCGGTCGTCGTCGCGACCAACACCGACGCTGAGGACGCCCTGACCGTGCTCACCGTCCGCCAGCTGCGCCCCGACGTCCGCATCGTCTCGGCCGCGACCGAACGCGAGAACGTCGTCAAGCTCAAACGCGCCGGCGCCGATACGGTGATCAGCCCGGCAACCATCGGCGGGCGGCTCATGGTCCAATCGGCGCTGGGCCGCGAGGACACCGAGGACATCGCGGACAGGCTGTTAGGAAGCGACTAGAGCGCCTCGTAGTACTCGTCGAAGAGTTCGAGGACGACCTTCAGTGCGCCGACGAGGATCGGCCCGATGAACAGCCCCATGAACCCCATCAGGTAGACGCCGCCGATGACGCCGACGATGATGATGCTCGGGTTGAGTTCGGCGTGGCGGTCGACGACGATCGGCCGGAGGAAATCGTCGGTGGCGCTCACCACGATCAGCCCCCAAATGGCCAGGGCGACTCCCGCCACCATCTGGCCGCTCGCGACGAGGTAGATCGCCGCGGGCCCCCAGATCAGGATGGAGCCGACGACCGGGATCAGCGACAGGACGATCATGATGAAGGTCCAGAAGACGGCGTTGGGAATTCCAGTAACGATCAGCCCGAGCCCCGCGATCCCGCCCTGGACGGTCGCGACCAGAACGTGACCGAGCAGGACCGCCCAGGTGATGTCGTTCAGGCTCGTATAGAAGTCGTCCTGGAGCGTCTCCGGCAGCGGCGTGACGGTCCGAACCCACGCGTAGAGCTTCTCGCCGTCCTTCAACAGGAAGAAGAGGATGAAGACGAGCAGCCCCAGACCGATGAGGGCGTGCGTGACCGCCGAGAACACGCCCGGAACGCTCCCGGCCAACGTCTGTGCAGCGCTTTGTGCGTACCCGCTCACCCGCGAGGCGATGTCGATCTGCTGGCCAGTGTACTGCTGGATCATCGCTTCAGCCTGTGAGACGCCGAACCCACTGAACCCGCCGTTCTGGAGCTGTTGTGCGAGTTGCATTGCGTCGCCCGCGACGGTGGCCCCGATCACGACGAACGGGATGAAAAACGCGATCACCGCGCCGACGATCAGGACCGTCGCGGCGATCCCCTGTCCCATCCGGGATTCGAGACGCCGCTGCAGCGGGTAGAGAACGAACGCGAGCAACAACGCGAGCAACACGTACTGGAGGAACGGCTGGATCATCGCGAAGGAAACCGCGAGCAACAGCGCTATCAGAGCAAGTAAGAACCCCCGTCTGACGTTCATACGGTCCCTGAACGCGCCCGGCGGATAAAACACGGCCTTGCGTCACCCGATTAGGGCGATGAAGCGGCCCTACGAGAGCTCGACCACGGCGTCGAGGCTGATCCCGATGGCGCGCTCGACGTTGTCCTTTGCCTTCTCGGGCAGCTCCTCGTCGTCGGTCTCGCCCTTCTGGGTTCCCTCGACGAGGTTGCCATCGACAGTGCAGATCGCGCCGGCGCGCATCCCCTTGCGTCGCGCGAGGGTGAACACCGCCGCGGCCTCCATCTCGACGGAAAGGATCCCCGCCCGTTCCCAGTTCTCGACGTACTCGTCGGTCTCGGCGTAGAAGGCGTCGTCGGAGGCGATCGGGCCGACGTGGACCTCCTCGCCCCGACTCTCCGCGCCGTCGACCAGCGCCGAGAGGACCCCATAATCGGGCACGGCGGGGTAGGTCGCCGACTCGTAGCGCTTCGAGGTGCCCTCGTCCTTGGCCGCGCCGGTCGCGACGATCATGTCACCGATCTCGATGTCGCTCTGGAGCGCTCCGGTCGTGCCCACGCGGATCACCGCCTCCACTCCGACTTCTTCGAGCTCCTCGATCGCGATCGCGGCGGAGGGACAGCCGATTCCCGTCGAACAGATCGTCAGCTCGGTGCCCTCGTAGGTGGCGTTGACGAGCTTGTACTCGCGGTTCTCGGCGACGACCTCGCTCTCGTCACAGAGGCCGGCGATCCGATCGACGCGGCCGGGATCACCGGGAATCAGCGTGATCTCGTTGAGGTCGCCCGGCTCCACTAAGAGGTGTGGCTGTTTCGCCATACACGCGACTCTCGGGGGGCGGTCAAAAGCCGTGCGGTCCGCGTCCTCAGCCCCCGACCGCGAACAGCAGTAGGTTGTGGACGCCGGGACCGAGCCCGACGGCGGCGATCACCCCGAGTAGCAGAAACCCCTCGCTCGGTTCGTCCTCGACGTACTCGGCCATGAGCCAGACGATCGCACAGGCGAGCAGGAGTTTCACGAGGATGAACAGCCAGCCGACCCCGACGAGTTCGGCCGTCGGGAGCCCCTCGGCGACCCCCAGGATCGCCCGCGGAAGCGGCGAGCGTTCGGTGACCTCCAGGACGTCGATCCCGACGGCGGTCGTGACTCCGTCGAGGACGTGCGCCAGCACCACGAACGCGCCCGCCGAGCCGGTCGTGGCGGCGATTCCCGGAACCGCCCGGCCGAACAGCCCCCACGTCCCGGCCGCGAGCGCGAGCGAGAGACCGAGCGCGACGAGCGGCCAAAACGGGTTGATCACGCCCCGCGAGTAGCCCGTCGCGAACACGGCTCCGACCGCGAACACCGCGGCGAGCGTCCCGGTCGCGGCGAGCAGTCGGTCGTCGGCGATCGCCCAGATCGCCCCCGCGAGGACGAACGTGCTGAGGTAGACGCTCGGGGTTCCGAGCAGGGGCGAAACCGCGTCCGGGGCGGCCGCGATCACGTCGAGGACGTGACCCGCCGCGCCGACGACCATCCACGGGGCGAACGCGATCACGGTCGCTTCCCGAACCGGTGGGCGTACCCGCCGGAGCAGCGCGAGGACCGCCGCCGCCGCCACGAGTAACGGGAGGAGGTACGCAAACGGTGGCAGGGCGAAGCCGTCGGGCAGGACCATGTCCATGCGGGCGCGCCGCCGAACGGAAAGCGTTGCGGTCCGATCCCGGTCTTCTAGCTATTCTACCGATTTCAAAACGGTAAAAAAACAGTGGATCGAAACCGACGCGAACACCGTGCTTCTCCCGATTAGAGACCGCTTGAACGTGAGAAACATACGGAACGAGAGTGATCTGAAGCCTTATCACTCCCAGTAATCGGTGGTATACCATGGCGACCATTCTCGAACTTCGACTGCCGATCGAGCAGTTCGCGCTGGCCCGGACGTTCACGACGCTAGCCGATCTGCGCGTCGAGATCGAACGGTTCGCCGCCCAGGAGGAGGGAGCGCTGATGCCGTTCGTCTGGGTCGAGGCCGGCGACTTCGAGGCCTTCGAGGAGGCGCTGGCCGACGACCCGTCGGTCGAGGAGTTCGAGTTGCTGACCGAGCTCGACGACGAGCGGTTCTATCGCATGAGCTGGATCGACGATGTCGAACTCGCGATGCACCTCCTGCTCGAACACGACGCGGCGATCACTACCGCGAACACGACCGGTGATGCGTGGACGTTTCAGGTCATGTGTCCGGACCACGACGCCGTCTCCGAGACGTACTCGTTCTGCGAGGACAACGGGCTGTCGCTCACGGTCGATGCGATCTACGAACTCGGTCATGACGGCGAGTCGAAATACGGCCTCACGGAGTCACAGCACGACTCGATTCTGACGGCAAAGGAGATGGGTTACTACGACGTCCCGCGGTCGACGTCGCTGACCGACCTCGCAGACGAACTGGACATCTCCCATCAGGCCCTCTCCGAGCGGCTTCGCCGCGGACACGGCCGGCTCATCGACCGCGCGCTCGGGGCGGCACCCATGAAGCGAACCGAGAAACCGTCGGAGGCCGATCGGTAGCGTTGCCGGTGCGGCCGGGTCTCGCCCGGGTGTCGGCGTGGCCACGATCGGGACGCCATCCCGCTCACGTCGAGGAGTTCCCGTCGATGCTGGCGGCGATGTACTCCTCGCCGAGCGTTCTGGTCGCTCGCCGGAGTCGTTCGATGACCGCCTGATCTGAAATGTCGAGTTCCTCGGCGAGCTCCGCGGTCGTCGTCTCGCGCGGGATGGAGTAGTAGCTCCGCGAGATCGCGAGATCCAGCGCCTCGCGCTGGACGGCCGACAGCCCGTCCCGCGGATCGGGTATCGGCCGCCTCGTCCGGGAAACCCGCTGGATCCTGAGATCGATTCCCTCCTCGTCGACCTGCCTCCGGAACGCCTTCAGCGCGTCGTGGGACGGAAACAGGAGATCGAACTGCCAGCGGTCGCCGTCCTTGACACCGCTTAGAACCGTCGCGTTGGGGTCCCCGATCGATCGATAGAACGAGTCGAACTTCCGGGTCCACTCGACGGCGTAACACCCGACGTCTTCCTCGCGGTTGATGATGACAACGGACGCAACCGCCGGGTGTTCTCGGAGGCGCTCTGCGAACGTCTCGTAGTCGTGCTCCCGGTCGTGGACCTCGAGCAGCGGCATGACGACATCGCCGAGTGGCACGGCCGACTGCAGCTCGACGTGGACCCCGTCGATCGACTCGATCACTCTCCCGAGGTCGAACTCGGAAGCGGGCAGATCGATCGTCAAAACGACGCTCATAATCCCATGTCTACTGGGACGGGGCGGTCACGCAACCGCGTGGCGGTTGCCCACGCCGGCCTTCATGAGTCCGGTTCGAGGGTTGCCTCTCCGTCCCTCGAACCGGATCGGCCGCCGAGCGATCGCCGAGGCAATCGAGACTCGTGGGTGATATACCAAGTCGGTCATTCATCGTCTTCGAGCCGTTACGTACTGGTGTGCACTACTTCGAAAACTACTGTGCGGAGTGCGACTGGGCGGCGAGCACGGAGGAACTCGCCTCGCGCTCCGAGGTCGGGAACGCGGCCGTTGCTCACCATGTCGAGTCGGGCCACGAGATCGACTCGCGCTCGCTCACGTTTCCGGCCTCCGGCTCCTCGCTTCGCTCCACATCGCACTAGGGAACTCGCCCGCCTCAATGCGGCCAGCCACCGACCCCATCCGCGAAGGGGCGACTCCATCCCCACGATCACGTATATGGGTGGCATACCAACTCCGCTGACTATCGGTCGTCGGGTGCTATCGACGGCATCGAGACATCCGACGAGGACCATTGCTCGGAGGAGCTAGACCGGCGCTGGGTCTGTCCTTCGAGTCGGCCAACCGCAACGAGGTCCCCCATCCAGACCACTCGGGTCTGTCGGTACGAGGAGTGGCCCGGTCTGGAGGTGTTCTGCGTACGGCTCGCCGATCGGTAGCCTATTTTACGCTCGGGCGTCATCCCCCGCCATGGACAAGGCGGCCTTCGCGGCAGCGATCGACCACACCGTCCTCGGCCCCGAAACGACCCGGGAAGACGTACTCCGAGTCGTCGAGGAGGCCAGCGAACACGGGATGAACGCCTGTATCCCGCCGTGCTACGTCGAGGTCGCAAGCGAACACGCTTCCGGAGTGACCCTCGCGACGGTCGTTGGCTTCCCACACGGACAGAACATGCCTGAGATCAAGCGCCGAGAAGGCGTCAAAGCGTGGAAGGCGGGGGCGGACGAACTCGACGTGGTCTGCAATCGCGGATTCCTGCTCGGCGGGGAGTCCGAGCAGTTCCGCGACGAACTCGCGGAGCTCGTCGCGGCGGTCCCGGTGCCGGTGAAGGTGATCGTCGAGGCGAGCGAACTCGCCGAAACCGAGCTCAGGCGGGCGGCCGAACTCGCCGTCGAGGCCGACGCCACGATGCTCAAGACCTCGACGGGCTTCGCCGAGGGTGGAGCCCGCATCGAGGACGTCGAGGTACTCGCGGAGTACCTCCCCGTGAAGGCGAGCGGCGGGATCGGGGATTACGACACTGCGCGCGCGATGCTCGAAGCGGGTGCCGAGCGGATCGGCGCCTCCTCGGGGGTCGCGCTGGTCGAGGGGTTTCCCGAGTAAGCGAGGACGGTGCGGGGCTCGGGTGCCGACCGGCGGGCCCGCCGAGCGGCCGTCGAACGACTAGCCGGGTTCGAACGTGTTAAGGAGCCACTGCGAAAAGGGGCTACCATGTCATCGTCTTCGAGTTATGCGGATCGGAAACGCGATAGCACAGGCGATAGCGTCCATCCGAGCGGCTACGCGCGGTAATGGCCGACGAAGAACTGGCCAAGGACCTCGGTCTTCTGTCGGCGCTGACGATCGGGATCGGGACGATGATCGGTGCGGGTATTTTCGTCCTGCCGGGAGCGGCGGTCAGCGACGCCGGCCCGCTCGCGGCCGGCTCGTTCGTTCTCGGTGGCGTCATCGCGCTGTTCACCGCGCTGTCGGCAAGCGAACTCGGGACGGCGATGCCGAAAGCGGGCGGCGCGTACTTCTACGTCAACCGGGCGCTCGGGCCGCTGTTCGGCTCGATCGCCGGCTGGGGTAACTGGATCGGGCTCACCTTTGCCTCCGCCTTTTACATGTTCGGCTTCGGCGAGTACGTCGCCGCGTTCGTCGCTGTCCCCGGGATCTCGCTCGGCCCGCTCGCGCTGGCGGGTCCGGAGATCATCGCGCTGCTCGGTGCGGTGTTCTTCACCACCGTCAACTACGTCGGCGCAAAGGAGACGGGCAAACTCCAGAACGTCATCGTCGGCGTTCTGGTCCTGATACTCGCAGTGTTTACCCTCTTCGGCGTGTTGAACGCCGACCTCCAGACGCTGCGGCCGATCGCCCCGGAGGGCTTTTCGGCCCTACTTCCGGTCACGGGGCTGATCTTCGTCTCCTATCTGGGGTTCGTCCAGATCACCTCGGTTGCAGAGGAGATCAAGAACCCCGGGAAGAACCTCCCGATCGCCATCGTCGGCAGCGTCGTGATCGTGACCACGATCTACGCGCTGGTGTTGGTGGTCGTGCTCGCGGCGGTGCCGAACGAGATCGTCGCCGGCAACGACACCGCCGTCGTGCAGGTCGCGAAGATCCTCATCGGCCCGGTCGGCGCGGGCGCGATGTTGCTCGGGGGACTGCTCGCGACGGCCTCCTCCGCGAACGCCTCGATCCTCTCGTCGTCGCGGATCAACTTCGCGATGGGGCGCGACAGGCTCGTCAGCCCGAAGCTCAACGACATCCACGGGAAGTTCGGGACGCCGTATCGCTCGATCGCGATCACCGGCGGGTTGATCGTGCTCTTCATCGTCGTCGGCAACCTCGAACTGCTCTCGACGGCCAGCAGCGTGTTGCATTTGGTGGTCTACGGGCTGTTGAACGTCGCGTTGATCGTCATGCGCGAGGCCCACCCCCCCGAGTACGATCCCGACTTCAGGGTCCCGTTATACCCGATCACGCCCATAGTCGGGGCCGTGCTCTCGTTCGCGCTGATCGGCTTCATCGACCCGACCGTGATCGTCCTCTGTGCCGTGTTCGTCGCCCTCGCGGCGCTCTGGTATCTGGCATACGCCCGCACCCGGACCGAGTCCGAGGGCGTCCTCTCGGAGTACGTCCGCTCTCGCTCCGAGGAGATGCCCGACGCGGCCGTCTCGGCCGCAGAGAGCGTCAAACCCGAATCCACGGACTACCGGGTGCTCGTGCCGGTCTCGAACCCCCGGACCGAGGAGAACCTCATCACGCTCGGGAGCACCGTCGCGAAAGCGAACGGGGGGACGGTCCACGCCGTTCACATCGTGCAGGTGCCCGATCAGGTGCCGCTGTCGGCCGCAACCGATCATATCGATGAACTCGACGCCAGTTCGACGACGCTACTCGACCAGGCCCGCGAGAACGCCGAGACCTTCGGCGTGCCGGTCGAGACCCACACGCTCGTTTCCCACCGCGGCTTCGAGGAGGTCTTCGAGGCGGCCCAGACCTACGAGGCGGACGTGACGATCATGGGCTGGGGCGGCGGCGGCGACGACTGGGTGACCGGCCGCGTCGAAAGCACGTTCGACGAACTCGCCCACGACCTCCCCTGTGACTTCCTCGTCCTGAAGGACCGCGGACTGGACACGGACCGGGTGCTCGTCCCCACCGCGGGCGGTCCGGACTCGGATCTGAGCGCCGAGGTCGCCCGGAACCTGCGCGACGGGGAGGGAGCGGAGGTCTCCCTGCTGTACGTCGTCGACGGCCCCGAGGAGCGCGAGGAGGGCGAGGCGTTCCTCACGGAGTGGGCCACCGACCACGACCTCGACGACGCGGAGGTGCTGATCGACGAGTCGGGCGACGTCGAGGGAGCGATCGAACGGGCGGCGACGGACCACACGCTCGTGATCATCGGGGCGACCGAGCGCGGCCTGCTCTCGCGACTGGTGCGGGGATCGCTCGCCTACGACGTGATCGACGAGGTCGAGTGCTCCGTGCTGCTCGCAGAACGCCCCTCGAAGCGCTCGATCCGCGAGCGACTCTTCGGTTCCGGCTCCGACGCCGAGAACTGACCGGGTCGCCGTCCCCGTTCCAGAACTAAACGAACGATGATTATCGTCGAATCAAAAGCCAACGGCTTAGTTCCTCTACGAGGTGGATCGAACCATGAGCGACTCCGATCGTCCCAACGACGGTGACGCCGTTCGGGACGCGGTCGAGCGGTCCAGAAGCGGCGCTCCGGCGGCCGGTGCGGTCGTGCGCGACCGCTTCTCGGCGGACGAGGTGTTCCAGCGGATCGTCGTCGTCGCGGACGAGGAGATCACCTCGGGGAACCGGGAGCTGTTCTTCAGCGCCCTCGCGGCGGGCTTTGCGATCACGATCACCTTCCTGCTGTACTCGACGATGACCGCCACCACGGGCGGTCATCCGATACTGAGTGCACTGTTGTACCCGCTGGGATTCATCTACATCATCATCGGCGGCTACCAGCTCTACACCGAGAACACGCTCCCGCCGGTGGCGTTGACGTTGGAGCGCCTGATTAGCATCCCGCAGCTGTTGCGCCACTGGACGATCGTGCTCGTCGGGAACTTCACCGGCGGGGCGGCCGGTGCGGCCGTTCTGGCGTGGGGCGGCGTCTTCTCCCCCGAGGCGGCGGCCGCCGCGATGAGCCACGCCGAACACGGCCTCGAGACGAGCGTCTCGGCGCTGTTCTTCAAGGCCGCCTTTGCCGGGCTGATCGTCGCCGGCGTGGTCTGGGTGGTGTACGCCTCCCGGGACACGATCTCCCGGCTCGTGGTCGTCTATCTGGCCTTCCTCTCGATCCCGCTCGGGGACCTGTTTCACGTCGTCGTCTCCTTCACCGAGATGCTGTACATGGTCTTTTCCGGCGAACTCGCCCTTCTCACCGGGTTGTTCACGTTCGTTCTGCCGGTGTTGCTCGGGAACACGCTCGGCGGGATCGCGCTGGTGACGGTGGTGAACTACTTCCAGACCACCGAACAGCGCCTCGAGTCGGTTCGGTTCGAGGGAGCCGATCGCCAGCTCTCACCTCGGGAATGGGCCTTCGGCGGTCTCAGGGGTCGCTCGTACGTTCCGATGGTCGATACCACCGACCCGGTCGTCCGCGACGACTCCTACCGGATCGTGGTTCCGATCGCGAACCCGCGAACCGAATCACAGATCATCGAACTCGCCTGTGCCCTCGCGAGCCGCAAGGAGAACGCGACCGTCCACGCGGTCCACATCATCCAAACGCCCGGCCGGGGATCGCCGGACTACGGCTCTACCCAGCGCGGACGGATCGTCGAGCGCTCCGAGGAGCAGATGGAGACCCTCTGGGACACCATCGAGGGATACGACGTCGGGTGTGAGACCTCGACGATCGTTTCCAAGCGGTCGTTCGAGGAGATCTTCACGGTCGCCGGACGCGAGAACGCGGACCTCGTGTTGATGGGCGGTGAAGACAACCAGCTGTGGACCGCCGCCAGGGCCGAGCGCACGCTCAGCGAACTGACCAGCCGGCTGCCCTGTGACTTCCTCGTCCTGAAGGATCGCGGGCGGGACGCCTCGCGGATCCTCCTGCCGACCGCGGGCGGTCCGGACTCGGATCTGAGCGCCGAGGTCGCCGCCACGTTCCGGGAGACGATCGGTTCGGAGGTCACGCTGTTGCACGTCGTCGACGGCGAGGACGAGCGTGCGGCCGGCGAGCAGTTCCTCGCCGATTGGGCAGCCGAGCACGACCTGGGGGACGCCGAGTTCATCGTCGACGAGTCGGGCGACGTCGAGGACGCGATCGGTCGGGCCGCGGCCGACCACACGATGGTGTTGATCGGGGCGACCGAGCGGGGCCTGCTCTCACGACTCGTGACCGGTTCGTTGCACTTCGACGTGCTCAACGAGGTCGACTGCTCGCTGTTGCTCGCCGAGCGCCCCAGCGGACGGGGCGTCCTCGCGCGGCTGTTCGGTCGACGATAGGGACGCGATCCGTCGGGCTTTTCTCTTTTCGGCGGCTTTCCCCTTCATGGTCCGGTACCACATCGAGACATACGGCTGTACCTCCAATCGGGGTGAGAGCCGCGCCATCGAGTCCGCGCTGCGCGACGCCGGCCACTACCGGGCCGAAGGCCCAGACGAGGCGGACGTCACCATCCTCAACACCTGCACCGTCGTCGAGAAGACCGAGACCAACATGCTCCGGCGCGCGAGGGAGCTAGAGGACGAGACCGCCGACCTGATCGTCACGGGCTGTATGGCGCTGGCCCAGGGCGAGGAGTTCGCGGATATCGACGCCCGCGTGATGCACTGGGACGAGGTGCCTCAGGCGGCATTGAACGGCGAGTGTCCCACGCCCGGGCCGGGCGTCGACCCCGTTCTCGATGGCGTCGTCGGGATCCTCCCGATCGCTCGGGGTTGCATGTCGAACTGCTCGTACTGCATCACCAAGCACGCCACGGGTAGAGTCGACTCGCCGAGCATCGAGGAGAACGTCGAGAAGGCCCGGGCGCTGGTCCACGCCGGCGCGAAGGAGCTACGGATCACCGGTCAGGACACGGGAGTGTACGGTTGGGACGAAGGCGAGCGGAAGCTTCCAGAACTCCTCGAGCGGGTCTGCGACATCGAGGGCGAGTTCCGGGTTCGACTGGGGATGGCCAATCCGGGGGGTATCCACGGCATCCACGAGGAACTCGCCGAGGTCTTCGCCGAGAACGAGAAGCTCTACGACTTCATCCACGCGCCGGTCCAGTCGGGAAGCGACGAGGTCCTCGAGGAGATGCGCCGCCAACACAGGGTCGAGAAGTTCAGGGAGGTCGTCGACACCTTCGACCGGGAGCTCGACTACTGGACGCTTTCGACGGACTTCATCGTCGGCTTCCCGACAGAGACCGAGGCGGATCACGACCAGAGCATGGAACTCCTCCGAGAGACCCGCCCCGAGAAGGTCAACGTCACCCGGTTCTCGAAGCGCCCCAAGACCGACGCCGCCGACATGAAAGGGCTGGGCGGGCAGACCAAGAAGGACCGTTCGAAGGCGATGAGCGAGCTCAAGAGGGAGATCGTCGGCGAGGTCTATGAAGGGATGGTCGGCGATACCCGTAAAGTTCTCTGTGTCGAGCAGGGCACCGGCGACTCGGTGAAGTGTCGCGATTCGGCCTACCGACAGGTGATCGTACAGAACGCCTCAGAATACGGGATCGAACCCGGCGACTTCCTTGAGACGGAGATCACCGCAAGCCAGACGATGTACGCGTTCGGTAACCCGGTCTGAGTCGGGTCCTATCGCCCATCTCGACTGGGTGGACCGCCTCCCCGTAGTTCGACACCGATCTCGCCGTCGAGTTCCGTCGGCGCCGCTCCATCGAGGTCGATCCTGGCATCGTGGAGGCGCGTCGTGACCTCGCGGGCGTACTCAGAGCGCACGCGCGCGAACGACTCGCGTGTCGGATCGCCGATCCAGATCCGGGCCGAGAGCCGTACCGGCCCGCCGATACCGACGATTCTGACCGAGGGTTCGGGCGTATCGAGCACGTCAGGGTGTTCCTCGGCCGCGCTCACGAGCACCGAGACGGCGGCTTCGAGGTCCGCCCCGTGGCCGAGTTCGAGCGGGAGTTCGATTCGAAGGCGGTCGTTCAGTACGGGGTTGACGACAGTCGTCGTCGTGAGTGCGGCGTTCGGGACGGTGACGATCTCGTTGTCGAACGTGCGCACGCGGGTCGCGCGGAAGTCGATGTCCTCGATGATCCCCTCGCCGCCCTCCCAGCGGATCCAGTCGCCGATGTTGAACTTCGGGTCCGTGACGATGAAGACGCCGCTGACGACGTTGCCGACGACGTCCTGGGCGGCGAAGCCGAGCGCGACCGTCAACGCCGCGACGACGAGCGCCGAGCGATCCAGCAGGTAGCCGAGTCCAGCGACCCATAGTCCGGTAACGATACTTGCGACGACCACGGCGACCGCGAGCACCTGCTGGAGGCCCCGTCGGAGCGTCGGCTCCGTGCCCCGCAGATCCATCAGATATCTCGCCGCGGGTTCGACGACGGCCCGACCGAACGCGTACACCAGCGCGAACGTGAGGAGGAACGTCGCGACGTTGCTCAGGAGGGTCGCGTACGTCGACAGCAATTCGACGAGGCGAGGCGCTACGAACACGGCTCCTCCGAGGGGACGAACGCCCACAAACCTTCGCTTGGCACGCGACCCTCAGTCGTTCTCGAACTCCAACAGCTTATCGGCCGCCTCGTCGTCCTTCCACTCGCCGAGCTCCTTCGGGTCGATGTGGACGAACACGTCGTCGATCTCCTGGAGGTCGCGGATCGTCTCGACGATCTCGCTTTCGATCTCGTGGGCCTCGAGCAGGGTGCGCTCGCCCTCGACCTCGATGTGCAACGAGACGTCGATCTCGGGGCCGACGTAGTGGGCGACGACGTCGTGGACGCCCTTGACGTCGGGATGGGCGATCGTCTGACGGACGATCTCGGCGTGGAGGTCCTCCGGGGGCGCACGCCCGATGAGGTAGTCGACGTTGTCCCGCAGGACCTCCCAGCCGGTGTAGAAGACACCGATCGAAACGACCGCGGCGGCCAACGGGTCGAGGATCGGATACCCCGCACGGGCGCCGAGGACGCCGACGAGCGCCGCGACGACCGTCAGCACGTCGTTCCGGCTGTCGAGCCCGGTCGCGACGAGCGCCGGCGAGTTGTACTCGTCGCCGACCCGGAGACAGTACCGGTAGAGCCCGACCTTCACGGCGCCGGCCGCGACCAGGACGACGACCGCGGTGGGTCCCGTCGCGATACGAATGTCACCGCTGTAGAGTGCGCTGACGGCTCCCCAGAGGATCGCCCCGGCGGCGGCGAAGATCGCGATAGCGATAAACAGTGAAACCAGCGGCTCGATGCGCTCGTGACCGTGGGGGTGGTCGGTATCCGGCGGCTGGGTCGTCAGGTACAGTCCCGCGAGGATGACGAAACTATAGATCACGTCACTGAGGCTGTTGACCGCCTCCGACCCGACCGCGAGGCTCCCGGTCCGGTGCCAGACGAACGCCTTCGCGACGACGAGCCCCAGGTTCGCCCCGAGGATCAGAAAACCCACCCTGCGCACCGCCGCGGCCCGGTTCACATCGGGGGTTCACATCGGGCGGGTAAATGGCCTTCGGGCTACCCGAACCGAACGGCGCCCTCGCCGCTCGTATCGGCCCCGTCAAGCCCCGCGAAGGCGTCGTACAGTCGATCGTACGTCTCCTCTAGGGCCTGGACGATCACCTTCGTTTCGCCGATCACCGGCATGAAGTTCGTATCGCCCTCCCAGCGCGGGACGACGTGGGCGTGGAGGTGATCGTTGATCGACCCGCCCGCGCCTCGCCCGAGGTTGTAGCCCGCGTTGACCCCGTCGGGCGAGAAGGCCGCCTCGAACGCCTCGAAGGTCCGCTGTTTCAACCGGGAGTGGTCCAACAGTTGGTCCTCGGGCAGCGCGGTGTAGTCACCGGTGTGTCGGGTGGGGATCACCATCACGTGACCGGGATTATAGGGATAGTTGTTCAACAGAACGAACGCGTGCTCGTTGCGGGCGACGACGCGGTTCTCCCGGTCGTCGTCCTCGCCCTCGAACGCACAGAACACACATTCAGGCCCCTCCTCGGGTGTGTCGCGCTCGACCCACTCGATCCGCCACGGGGCAAACATCTGGTCCATGTCCCGGTGTCGGTCACCACGCTCTTAGTCCCTCCTTACTTCGCCCACACATATATTATTAACAATCTAAAAAAGATAGGTTTTTTTATGATTAGTTCCAATGACAGATAATGGCCGCCAAAGAACGGTCCCCCCAAACCACCCAGGAGCGCTGTATGACCTGCGATCGCGAGACCGAACACACCGTCTCACTGGAGATTCGTACAGAGGGTTCGAACCCCGAGACCAACCACTACTCGCGCGAACCGTACCGACTCACGCGGTGTCTCGGCTGTGGCGAACGCAGAAGCCAACGGATGAACAACGCCTGAACGGAGTTCGACCCGGGGTTGGTTTCGAGCCGTCGCTTCGCGAAACCTGTACCGAAACGTCCGGATCTCAGGTCCGCGTCGTTACTTCACAGCCGTCCTCGGTGACGATCAGGGTGTGTTCCTTCTGACTGACCAGCGTGTCGTCGTCCTCCTTGAGGACCGGATAGCCGTGGATGAGCCCCTGGGTCTTCAGACGCCGAAGCGCCATGCCCGGCCGGGAGCTATCGAGCCAGCGGGCGGCGAAGGGTAGGGTACGGAACTCCTCGGTGATCTGCTCTAAGGCCTCGCGTGCCCCCCGATCGCGCACCGAGCCGTCGTGTTCGAGCGCGAAGATCTCCTCGTCGCTTCCCTCCGTTACCTTGCCGCTGCCGTCCGTGGCGAAGGGCTCGATCGCGATCACGTCGCCGGCTTCGAGGGTGACGCCCTGTGAGACGGCCCGATTCGGGATGCTCGGCTCGGTGTGTTGGTCCCAGTGGCCGAGTCCATGTCCCGAGAGGTTGACGACGGGATTGAAACCGTAGCCGTCGATGGTCTCCTCGATCGCCCGTCCGAGCTCGCCGGTCTCGGCGCCCGGTTCCACGAGGTCAATCGCGGCTTCGAGCGCTTCGGCAGGCGCCTCGGTGAGTTCGTCGTGGCCCGCCAGGTCGATGGTGGTCGCGGTGTCGGCGAGCCAGCCGTCGACGTGGACGCCGATGTCGATGTTGATCAGCTCCTCGCCGAACGTCGAGTCGTCGCCCGCGCTCGGGGTCGCGTGGGCGGCCTCCTCGTCGATCGAGACGTTGACGGGGAAGGCGGGCTCGCCGCCGAGCTCGCGGATCCGGTCCTCGGCGTACTCCGCGACTTCGAGATGGCTCGCACCGACCTCGACCCGGTCGGCGGTCTCTTCCCGTACTTGCGCCAGGATCTCGCCGGCCTCGCGGTGTTTCTCGTGTGCCTCGCTCCCTAACTCGATACGGCTGCTGGGCATGGATGCGGTTCGGACGAGCGATCCAAAGCCCTTGCGTTGTCCGGTTCGGGGAACCGCGAATCGGAGAGCCGGTAGCGGTGCAGTGGCCGGCGCGAACGGGATCGCCGGAAGTGGCGATCCCGTTCGCGGGGCGGGGAAAGACTGGCTGACTCGGAAGCGGCGCGTAACCGCGCGCCGCGACTAGGCGTCCCTGAAGGAAATGAAAAGGGCGAGACTGACCCGCTAGGGTCAGTCGAGGGCTTTCGTTTGCATGACTTCACTGTTGTACGCGCTGCCCATCGCACCCTCGCGGTCGCAGACGATGATTCCCGCCGTCGAGCCCGTGAGTTCCGCGAACTCCTCGATGGCGCGGTCGGCCGCGGCCTGTGCGCTCGCGCCGTTCTCCAGGTGATCGACCGCGAGCCGTGAGAGGGTCACGCGGGCGATGTCCTCGCCCGCGCCGGTGGCACTCGCGCCGCCCGCGGGCGTACAGTAGAACCCGCTCCCGATCTGGGGGACGTCACCGACGCGTCCGGCGAGCGCGAGCCACCGCCCGCCGGTCGAGGTCGCCGCCGCGACGTGCTCGCCGTCGCTTGCGACCGCACCCACGGTGTCGTGATCCTTCGGATCACCCTCCAGCTCCCGTCCCTCGGGGTCCTCGGCGGTCTCGCCGAACCGGTCCTCGATCCAGGCGAGCTGTTCGCTCGGTCCGCCCGTCGGTGGTTCGAGATCCCCCCACCGCTCGTGCGTACGCGTGGATTGGAGGTCCTCCTCGACGCCGATCCCGTAGTCGGCGGCGAAGTCGACGGCATGAACCCCCGAAAGCAGGACGTGTGGGGTTTCTTCCATCACCGTGCGTGCGACCTCGACCGCGTGCGTCACGCCGGGCATCGAGCAGGCCGCACCCGCAGCGCGCTCGTCGGTCATGATCCCCGCGTCGGTGCGGACGATCCCGTCACTCTGGACCGCCCCGCCGATGCCGGCGTTGAACCGGGGCGACTCCTCGAGCGCACGGATCGCGGTACAGACCGCCTCGACCGCCGTCTCCGATTTAGCGCCCGCTCGCGCCGCCTCGTCGAGCACCGCCTGTCGCCGGCCGGGGTCGTGAGGGCTACTCCCGGCTCCGCCGTGAACGATGAGGTTCATGGTCCTGCGACCGATCCGACCGGCTTAGCACTACCCCTTTCCCATGAAACTATCAATAGATATATATCTACCAGATATGTATGTAAAAGTGAACGAAATTGTGCTGCGTCGACTCGACGCAGTCGTGCGGTTACCGGCGGGTAACTGACCACGGTTACCGAAATGTTCGCTGAGTTATATATGTACAATTCACCCAGCAATGCATGTACTCGGAGCCAACCCATGGAGACCCAACCACTCGAATCCACGTCCGACGCCCAGTTTGGAACGCCGACCGATGCCGAAGGTTACGACATCGACGCAGACTCGTTCGGCGAGACCGACGAAACCAGCCTCGCCGCGTTCATGGCTGAACAGACCTGTCTCGGTTTCATCTATCACGATCGCCGGGAGTACGAAGCCGCCGTCGAGGCGTTCTACCGCGTCGACCGCCACCAGTTCGCCCATCTCACCGACGAGGAGGCCTACGAGGCCGCGAAGGCACTGACGGACGCCTTCTGGGCGAAGGACGACGTCGAGCAGGGGTATATCGACGGTTCGGAGGTCGACCCCGCGCTCGACGACGCCGACTGGAGCCCCGTCGAGGAGGCGCTGATACGCCGTGCAGGGATAGTTGGCATGGACGAAGAATACGCCCCGAAAACCACCGAAGCGTGGCGAAACCACAAGACCGGTGGCGACTACTGGACGCCGACGATGGCCGCCCAGCGCTACGAGATCGCCGCGGCGATCGGCTCCTACCGGCAGAAGCCCAAATACGGTCGGTCGGGCTACGGCCACCTTACCACCCGCTATCTGACCGGCCTCGAACTCCACGACATGCACACGGAACGCCACTGGAAGGAGGCCGCGGAGGTCATGAAGACGTACTACGGCGAGATCCTCAGTGCCCAGGAGGCCGACCGATGAGCGCGAACGACCGCTCGTTCGACGAGAAAATCCTCGAGGCGAAAGCGCTGCTCGAGAACCACGACGACGGCGAGTACGAGGCGCTTTCGACGAGCGCGAAGGTGAACTACCAGGAAGCACTGGAGTTCCTCTCGCGCCTCGAATCCTCGCTCGAAACGGCTGAGACGGACGAGCGCGACTCGGACCGGACCTCGTCGATTCGGTCCACGCGAGCCGACGACGGCGAGGACACCGAGATCGAGTTCGACACCGATCTCGAATCGACGATGGGCGACGACGGCGACCGGGTCGGGCCCTTCGGCGGCGATGACGTGGTCGTCTACGACCCCAACGACGACGAGGGGTGGCTCTCGATGCGCTACGACGCGACGATCCCGCTCGAAACCATGCGCTGAACTGACGACCGGTCGATGGCTCCGAGCGCGAATACGCAGGTCTTTTACCGCCGTTTGCCGACCGTCTAGGTGATAATGAGCTACGACAAGGTCGAAGTCCCCGAAAAAGGCGACGCCATCGAATTCGATGGTGAGGAGCTTTCCGTCCCCGAAACACCCATCATTCCGATCATCTACGGCGACGGTATCGGCGTCGACGTCGCTCCCGCCGCTCAAACCGTACTGGAGGCCGCCGCCAACGCCACGGGACGCGACATCGCTTGGATGCGCGTCTACGCCGGCGAGGCCGCCAACGAACAGTACGGCGAAGGTACCCATCTCCCCGACGAGACCGTCGAGGCCTTCGAGCAGTTCCACGTCGGTATCAAGGGCCCGCTCACCACCCCCGTCGGCGCCGGCTTTCGCTCGCTGAACGTCTCGCTGCGCAAAAAGCTCGACCTGTATGCGAACGTCCGTCCCACGTATCACCTCAACGGCGTTCCCTCACCGGTCAAAAACCCCGAGCAGATGGACATGGTGTCGTTTCGCGAGAACACCGAGGACGTCTATGCCGGCATCGAGTGGGAGGCCGGTACCGACGAGTCCGAACAAGTCCGCGAGTTCGTCGAAGACCAGATGGGCTTCGATTCGACGATCCACGACGGGCCGGTCGGCATCGGCGTCAAGCCCATCAGCGAGTTCGGCACCAAACGCCTCGTCCGACGCGCGATCGACTACGCGTTGGAGAACGACCGCGATTCGGTGACGTTGGTCCATAAGGGCAACATCATGAAGTTCACCGAGGGCGCCTTCCGCGACTGGGGCTACGAGGTCGCAGAGGAGGAGTACGGCGACGAAGTCATCACCGAGGACACGCTGTGGGAGGAACAGGACGGCGAAGCACCGGAGGACACGCTGGTCGTCAACGACCGGATCGCGGACAACATGCTCCAGCAGATTCTGACCCGCACGGACCAGTACGACATCCTCGCGCTGCCGAACCTGAACGGCGACTACCTCTCGGACGCGTGTGGCGCCCAGATCGGTGGGCTCGGTATCGCTCCGGGCGCGAACTTCGGCGAGGGGCGCTGTCTCGCGGAACCCGTCCACGGGAGCGCTCCCAAGTACGCGGGTCAGGACAAGGTGAACCCGACGGCGATGATCCTTTCGGGTCGCCTGATGCTCGAGTATCTGGGCTGGGAGGACGCAGCGGATCTGGTGCGCGATGCGGTCGAGCAGACCATCGAGTCGGGGACGGTGACCTATGATCTGGAGCGCCAGATCGAGGGCGGCGAGAAGGTCGCGACCAGCGAGTTCGCCGACGCCATCGTCGAGAACATCGAGGAGCTGGCGTAACCAGTTCCGCAAGCAGTCGGACGCTTCTGCGTCTGATCGCATCGAAGAATTGACGTAGACAACTGTTCGCGCTCTCACGGTATCTCCGCGAGAACAAACTGCGTAACCAGTTTCTCTGGGCCCCGCGAGAAGCTCGAGAACAGTTCTCAGTCCGCCGTTATCAGTTCCCTGTCGGCGACGCTCGCCACGAACGCTTTCAGCCTCTCATTGAACTTTTCGGGCTCCTCCCAGAACGGGCTGTGTCCACTCTCCGCAAACGTTACGAGTTCGGAGTCGGGGATCTGCTCGTGTATCCACTCGCCCACCGGCCCGGGAAAGACCGCGCTGTGCTCGCCGTAGCAGAGCAGCGTCGGAACCGTAATCATCGGGAGGAATTCCCTGAAGTCCCGCGGAACCATGTCGTTCAACATCGCCGTCGCGACCGAGGTCGGCGTCAGCATCGTCCGAGCGTAGATCTCGGCGAGACGCTCCTCGGAGCGGAGCTCAGCGAAGAAGGCCTGGATGATCGGCTTGACTGCCCCGGAGCGGTTGGCCTCGATACCACTGACCAACCCGGCGAGCGCCTCCTCGGAGAATTCGCCCATGAGCGGGAATTCCCAGCCGTTGTCGGAGTAGAACTTCGGGGTTTGGTCGATCAGGCCGATCGCTCGAACCCGTTCGTCACCGATCTCATCGAGGTACGTCATGACGATCGGCACTCCCATCGACCAGCCGACGAGCGTCGCGTCATCCAGATCGAGCGACTCCATGAGGAATTCGAGATCCGCCGCGTAGCCCGAGAGGGTGTGGCCGTCGTCGGTCTTTCCCGAGAGCCCGTGGCCTCTGAGATCGTAGGTGACGAGGTGGTGATCCATCGCGAGCACGTCGGCGTTCTTCTGCCACCAGAACTCGGAGTCACCCGTCCAGCCGTGGACGAGTACGATCGTCTCGCCCTCGCCGCGTTCGTTGTAGTACAGCGATACACCATCCGGTGTCTCGATATGAGCCATACTATTATAATGATCGATAATTAGAAATACGTTTTCGTCTTTCCGGCGGAATGTTCGGCAGTGGATGTATGCAACGCCCGGCTAGGAACTCCGAGGTGGATCGGGTTAGCTCACTACGTCCTCGATCTCGTCGCGGATCTCCTCGACGTCTCCAAGCGATTCGGCCTTCGATCCGAGGACGTCGACACAGACCTCAACCAACTCGTCATCGCCGAACGCGACCAGCCCCTCAGCGATCATGACCGCCGCGCGGGTCCCGACGTGGAGTTCGAGGCGATCGCGGAGGTCACGGACGATGTCGACGACCTCCTCGATGGTCTCGTCGTCGAGGTCGTCGATACGTGCCGAGACGATCTCCATCTCGGTGTCTCGCTCGTAGTAATCGAGGTGGACGCCGATGAACCGGTCGAGTAGTGCGTCCTGCGGGCGGTGAACGCCGGCGTACTCCGTCGAATTCGAGGTGAAGATCGCGCGAAACTCGGGGTCGACCTCGACGATGCGGTCCTCGCCGCGCTGGCCGGGCCGATCGAGGACGCCCTCCTCGAACACCGAGAGGAGCACGTTGTGGGCGGCTGGTTTCGTCCGGGAGAACTCGTTGTAAACGAGCGTCGCGCCGTTTTGCACTGCGACCGAGAGCGGGTTGTCGACCCACCGGTCCCGGATGATCGACTTCTTCTTCATCACGCCCCTGACGAAGTTGTCCCGCTCTTTGTACTGGGCCTTGCCGGCGTGTTCGCCGACCAGCGAGCCCGTGTCGATCAGTTCGTCGCCGTTGACCCAGACGACGGGCTGGTCGCGGGCGGCCGCGATCGACAGCGCGAGTGCGGTCTTCCCACAGCCGGTCGGTCCGACGATGTGGACCGGCCGGGGCACGTCGAGCCACCCCCGAACGCGCTCCTGTATCGACTCGATCTCCTCGGTTTCGACGAACGAGCCGCCGATCGCCTCCTCGACGCTCGTCGGCGCGAACGTCGCACCGTCCTCCCCATGCTCCCGTACGAACCGATCGAGTTGGCGTTCTTCCTTGTCCATGGCTGTGTTCTCGACCATCCCCGCTGATGAACGTGTGGATCGATAGTCGGCCGGTGAACGGAAAAAGGGCTGTGCTTGCGCGCTACTCGGCCCAGTCGGGGTTCGACCGCGGTGGACTGAAAATATCGACGCCCCGGACGACGCTTTCTCCCCTGTTTTCCGCGCCGTGGAGCTCCTCGCCCGCGATGGCGTACGACTCGCCCGCACTCACCGTCCGCTCGCCGTCCTCCAGCAGGAAGGTCAACTCTCCCTCGTAGACGAAGCCCGTCTGCTCGTGGTGGTGGTCGTGTTTCGGCACGGTCGCGCCGGGCTCGAACTCGAAATGCTGGACGCTCATCTCCTCGCCCGCCGCGAGCTGCGCGAGGTGGACGTTCTCGACGGCTTCGGTCGTCTCCGACAGTGGGACACGCTCCATGCGACCGCCTCTCTCCCGAGGCGCTTATAGGCGAGGATTCAACACACTCGCTTCCCTTGAAAGGGTATGTACGCCGTCGTGGGTTGTACCGACTGTAGTGCCCTCTGGATCATCGAGGGACGCCAGGGGACGGTTCGGTGTCGTGGCTGCGGGAAGACTCACCAGTACGGAAAACTGAAGAAGTTCGTCGAGACGGACGAGGCGGATCACGCCCGCGAGGTGCGGGCCTCGATGCTCGCGAGCCGCGGCGGCCACGCCGACGCCTTCGCCGCGGTCGACTCCTTCTCGGAGCTCGACTCGCAGGTCGAACGGGACGTCGTGACGGACGAGGAGCTCCTCGAACGTGCAGGGATCGACGGCGACGCGGCCGCCAGCGCGGCTGAGGCGAGCGCCGGAGCCGGCTCGAAGTCCCGGAAGGAAGTCGTCCTCGCGGCCGTCGAGAGGAGCGAGGGGTCGACTGCCGAATCGATTACCGCGTACGCGACTGAGCGGGGCGTTCCGGAGAGCTACGTCGAGCGCGCGCTCGAAAAACTGGTTCGAGCCGGCGACCTCAGCGAATCGGGCGGTCGCTATCGCCGCCTCTAGAGAACCTGATAGATAGTCAGCAGCGTCGTACCGATCGACGGCACGATCTTGATGATACGCAACTGTACCACGGCTAGCTCCGGACAGCGCGGGCGCTGTTCGCGGTCCGAATCGGTCATGATGGCGTACCCGCGGGTGCTCGCCAACGGGTACGCTCGTTGGATTCAGTCCTGAAGGGACTACTCCCGTGTCGTCCGTACGGTGGAAGTGAAACCGGTCTGGCCGGTCGATTTATTACGTTCCTACAAACAGTTCAAACATGTCCCCGCAAGCGGTCGAGTGGCACGTCGACGCCGCAAGCTCGCGGTCGCTGCGGGCGGTGGTCTACGTGGCCGTCGGATTGTTCGGCGGCAGTATGCTGCTCGTCTTCGGAGGAATAGGATTTGTCGGCGTCTCGATGGCCCTCGACGGCGAATACACGTATCTCGCATACGTCGTCCTGCTCGCTTTTATCGGCGGGCCCCTCTCGCTGCTGTATCTCTGGCCGATGCTCGTCGAGCGCGAGCAGCGCCCGCCACTTGCGGCCGTTACCGGCGATCGGGAGATCGCGGAGCGCTACGCCGACGCCTTCACCCGAAACCGGCTGCTCGGGGCCGTCCTCTCGGGTGCCGTCGGGCTGCTCGCGCTCGTGTTCGTCGATCCGCGACTCGCCTTCGGGGCCGTCGTCGGGTCGTTCCTCCTGCTCCCGATCGCCTCGGGCCGGATCGCGCGCGGGCGGGGTCGATCCCGACGATGCGGCGCTGACCTACATGGACCGGCCCGTCGACGTCGCCCGGATCGAGCGAATCAGACGGATCGGTCTCGGTGGGGCCACGCTCTGCTGGCTCTCGTATTACCCGGGCCACAGCGACCTCAGTGCCCCTCGCCTGATCTCGGCGACGCCCAGGGCCGCCGATGCCATCGAGCGAGCCGTCGCCGAGGTCGATCCCGAGATCGACGCGGAGCACTCGCCGAACCGCGCGCTGCAGGCCACACTCGGCTTTCTTGCGCTCTGTTCGTTCGGCCTCGCCACGCTCGTGTTCGTGGTCGAGCCGGGCAGTGCGGGCGATCCCGCCCTCCAGTGGTACATCGCCGTCTCCTTCGGGCTCTTCGGCTTCTTCCTCGCGCTCGCGGCCCTCCTCTCGGGTTAGCGCCCCAACTCCTCGTGGGCGCTTGAGAGATGCCGGGAGGCAAGCGCAGCCAGCAGCGAGAGCTCGCCCGCGAGCGCGCCCGTCGCGATGACCTCCGCCAGTGCGTCGGCGTTCGAGCCCGGCGGATCTCCCCCGCCCCGGAGTCCCACGACGTCGAGGGCCTCCGTCTGCGTCGGCAGTTTCGTCCCGCCACCCACCGTGCCGACCTCCAGACTCGCGATCGAGAGGCTTGCGTACAGGTCTCCGTCCTTGACCTCGGCGGTCGTGATCGCGTTCGCCCCTTCCACTACTTGCGCGGCGTCCTGGCCCGTCGCGAGGAAGGCCGCCGCGACCGTGTTCGCGGCATGGGCGTTGAAGCCCAGCGCGCCGGCTTTTGCGCTCCCGATCAGGTTCTTGCGCGTGTTGGCCTCCGCGATCGCTTCGGGGGTGGTGTGGAGTCGTTCCTCGACGACTTCCCGAGGAATCGTCACGTCGGCGGTGACGCTCCGCCCCCGACCCTCGATGGCGTTGATCGCGGCGGGTTTTTTATCCGAACAGAGGTTGCCCGAGAGCGCGACCAGCGATGCAGTGGTCTCGTCTTCGATCAGGTCACAGGCCGCCTGCGTCGCGATCGTCACCATGTTCATCCCCATCGCGTCCTTCGAGTCGAACCGGAACCGGAGGAAGACGTTGTCGCCGACGACGTACGGCGTGACGTCCAGTAGCTCGCCGTGGCTGGTCGTCTCCTCTGCGGCCTCCCGCAGCGCCTCGGTGTTCTCCTCGACCCACTCGACGACCTCCGCCGCTTCGGCGATCCCCGAAACTCGGAAGACGGGCGCGCGGGTCATCCCCGACTTGGTGACGCGGGCGTTCGCGCCGCCCGCACTGCGGATCACCGAACAGCCACGGTTGACCGAGGCGACGAGCGCACCCTCGCTGGTCGCGAGCGGCAGGTAGTACTCGCCCTCGGCCGCGCCGCTCCCCCCCTCCTCGTTTTCGTTGATCGGGATCGGCCCGGCGACGCCCATCGGGAGCTGTGCGCCCCCGATCATGTTCTCGACGTTCGGATCGGCGTCGCCCGCCGAAAACGAGAAGTCACCGATCGTTTCGAGGTCGGCGTCGGTCTCGGTTTCGAGCAGGTGTCGCCGGGCGGCGGCGGCCGTCTCCGGATCGGCGTGCTCCTCGAGTTCGTGCAGGCGCAGGTCGCCCCCGCGGACGCGTTCGGCGAGATCGGCTGGATCGGTCATATCGGTCCCTCGTAACCGCGGGGCCTAAGAATGCCGGTCCGGCGCCCGATCCCAACGGCTTTGGTCGCCGCCGTCCCTCCCGCGGGTATGACCGAGGCCGCGGACCTGCTGGTGCGAAACGCCGAGATCCACACGCTCGCCGACCCCGACACGACCCACGAGGCACTGGCAGTGCGGGACGGCCGGATCGTCCGGATCGGGAAGACCTACGAGATCGACTTTCTGGAGGGCGTCGAGACCCGCACCATCGACTGCGAGGGCCGGGTCGTCCTCCCCGGGTTCATCGACGCTCACACTCACATGGAAACGCTCGGGCGCTATCTCGTCTATACTGACCTCTCGGGAGCGAGCGGTCCCGACGACTGTGTCGAGCGCCTTCGGGCGACCGACGACGGGGAGGAGTGGGTCCTCGGCTTCGGCTACGACGAGAGCGCGTGGAACGACGCGGACTCCCTCACGAGCGAGGACCTCGATCGCGTGAGCGAAACGCGACCGGTGGCGGCCTTCCGCGAGGACATGCACGTCGCCTCGATCAACTCCACGGCTCGCGATCGATACGAGGACGAAATGCCCGAGAGCGACGTCCGGGGCGAGGGCGTGATCGTCGAAGAGGCCGTCGACACCATCTACGAAGCGATCGCACCCGATCCCGAGGAGACCCGCCAGTTGCTCACGGCAGCCCAAGGGTTCGCGAACGCCCGCGGGGTGACGGGCGTCCACGACATGGTCAGGAACTCCCACGCCCCCCGAACCTACCGCGAACTCGACGACGAGGACGAGCTTTCCCTTCGAGTGCGGATCAACTACTGGAGCGACCATCTGGAGGCGGTTTCGGAGGCGGGGCTCCGAACGAATCACGGCAGCGAGAGAATGCAAACGGGCGCGATCAAGACCTATACTGACGGGAGTTTCGGCGGCCGGACAGCGAAGCTTTCCGAGCCCTATACCGAGGGTGGGACCGGTCAGTGGGTCGTCTCGCCCGACGAACTACGCGATCTAGTCGAGCAAGCGAGTGATGACGGATTCCAGCTCTCGGCGCATGCCATCGGGGACGAGGCGATCGAAACGGCCCTCGACGCCTTCGAGGCGACCGACGATCCGGACGCGGCCCGTCACCGAGTCGAACACGCGGAACTCCTTTCCGACCACCAGATCGACCGCTTTGCCGACTCGGGAATCGTCGCGAGCGTTCAGCCGAACTTTCTCAAGTGGGCCGGCGAAAACGGGCTGTACGCCGACCGACTCGGAGATGAGCGCCGAGAGCGCACGAACCGCTACCGGGATCTGCTCGACGCGGGCGCGAACCTCGCCTTCGGCAGCGACTGCATGCCGCTCGATCCTCTACTAGGAGTTCACCACGCGGTCAACGCGTCCGTCGAGGGTCAACGGCTCTCGGTCACGGAAGCGCTCCGGGCCTACACCGCAGGGGCGGCCTACGCCGGTTTCGACGAGGGTCGGCTGGGAACCGTCGAAGCCGGGAAACTGGCCGATCTGGTCGTCCTCTCGGAGTCACCGTGGACCTCCCCCGAATCGATCCGGGAGATCGACGTGACGAGGACGCTCGTGGGCGGCGCGGTCGTCCACGACGCTTACGAGTGAGTGGACGTGGGTTAGAATCGGTCGGCCAGCAACGACTCGCCGGTCATCGCGTCCGGCACCTCGATTCCGATCCGTTGGAGAAGGGTGGGTGCGAGATCACAGAGCGAGCCGCCCTCGCGCACCCGGTACCCGCCATCGGTCCCGTCGGGATCGAGATAGACGAGCGGGACGGGGTTGTAGGTGTGGGCAGTGTGGGGATGCTCCTCAGTACCCATGTCGTCCGCATTGCCGTGATCCGCCGTAACCAGCACGTGTGCCCCGTGCTCGGCGAGCGTTTCGAGCAGTCGGTTCAACTGGGCGTCGACCGCCTCGACCGCGTCGACGGCCGCCCCGAAATCACCCGTATGACCGACCATGTCGGGGTTCGCGTAGTTGAGTACCACGACGTCGGGTTCCTCGCTCTCGACGATCGAGATCGCGTTGTCGGTGAGTTCGGGAGCGCTCATCTGGGGTTGGAGGTCGTAGGTCGGCACGTCCGGACTCGAAACGATCTCGCGGATCTCGCCGTCGAACTCCACCTCCCGGCCGCCGTTCAGGAAGTAGGTGACGTGGGCGTACTTCTCGGATTCGGCGGTTCGGAGCTGCGTTCGTCCGTGGTCGGCGAGCACCTCGCCGAGCGTGTCGGCGGGTTGGTTCGGCGGGAAGGCGACGGGCACGTCGAAGGTCTTGTCGTACTGGGTCATCGCCACCAGATGGACGTCGGGCGCGGGCGTGTCGAGTCCCCACTCGGACTCCGGTTGGATCCCCTTCAGCATCCGGGTGAGCTGGCGGCCGCGGTCGCCCCGGAAGTTGAAGAAAACCGCCACGTCGCCCTCTTCTATCGGCGAACCGCCGTCGACGATCGTCGGCTCGACGAACTCGTCGGTCTCGCCGCGTTCGTAGGCGGCCTCGACGGCCGCGGTCCCCGATGGGGCGGTGTACTCGGCCTCACGGTCGACCATCGCGTCGTAGGCCTTCCGGGTTCGCTCCCAGTTGGTGTCCCGGTCCATCGCATAGTACCGTCCCGTGACCGAGGCGACCTCGCCGGTCCCCGCTTTCTCGACGACCTCCTCGAGATCGCGCAGGTAGCTCGCGCCGCTTTTGGGGTCCGTGTCCCGGCCGTCGGTGAACGCGTGGGTAACGGCCTCGACACCCCGGTCTGCGGCCCACTCGATCAGCGCGTGGAGGTGTTGCTGATCGGAGTGGACCCCGCCGGCGCTCACGAGCCCCAGGAAGTGGATCCGGCCGCCCGTCTCCTCCACGTCACCGGATTCCGCCCGGTTGCCAGCCGAGCTTCGCTCGGCGACGTGCTCGAACGCCCCGTTGAGCGCCTCGTTCTCGCGAAACGATCCGTCGTTGATCGCGTCGTTGATCCGGGTGTAGGCCTGCTTGACGACTCGGCCCGCCCCGATGTTCAGGTGGCCGACTTCGCTGTTGCCCATTTGCCCCTCCGGTAGGCCGACCCGCCGCCCGGCCGGGTCCAACTGTCCGAACGCGCCCGCCTCACGGATCCGGTCGAACGTGGGCGTTTCGGCGCTCGAAACGGCGTTTCGTCCCCCTTCGTCGCCGTCCTCGCGCAGTCCCCAACCGTCTAGTACGATGAGTGCGCCGTCCATACCCGAGGTGAAACCCGCCGCCGATAACAACCCATCGCTCCCTCGCGGTGGTAGTCAGTCGGCATCCGCAGGTTTTTTTCGCGGTAGGGCCAGACTCCGCTATGACACTGGACCCGGTCCACTTCGAGGGGATCGCCGCGCTGGCCCGGCAGGTCGGCCGCCAGGTCGACGACGCTTCCCATCAGGAGTTCGCAGAGCGCGTCTGGGAGCGGTTTCTCGATCCCCTCGAACTCGACGGTCGCCGGGTGCTCGAACCGGTCGACAGACAGTACCGAAAGCGCGTCGCCATCGAGGACGCCGCGCTCTGTGAGCGCCCCTTTCCGGAGAGTTACGGGATCGACTCGGGGACGATCAACCCCACGACATACAAGAACGGCGTCGTGATGGACGTCGCGCACGCCGCGATGGGCTGTGTGCCGACCGATCTGGAATGTCACCGCTCGCGCACCGTGGTCATCGGCCTGCACGTCGACGACGACTCGGTGACGTTTCGCGAAGACTGGGTGAACTACGATGAGGGCTACAGCCGCCGGCGGATCCTCCTGCTTCGGGATATCGAGCGCCGTCGGTACACGGAGGCGACCGTCCACGCCCTCTCGTTGTATCTCGCGGAAAGCGAACACGCACTCGCCAACGCCGACGGGATCAACGACCTGCTGATCCTCGACGGGCCACTCTATCCCAAAGGCCTGCTGAGTTGGCGCGATCGCGCGCCCGAACTCGCCGAGCAACTCGAGGAGGAAACCCCTCGACAGGTGGTCGCGAGCTACGCCCGGCTCGTCGAGGGATTTCTCGATCGGAACGTCCCGCTCGCGGGCTTCGTCAAAAACCCCGCCGCGAAGCGGATCACGAACGCCGTCTCCGAGCGGACGCCCACCCCGTGGACCGACGACGCCGCGCTGTTCGTCCGGTTGCTCGAACAGCGCGCGGAGGGCGAGCGGGTCCGGGACGAGCTCACCTACACCAACTGGTTCGTCTCCCGTGGTGGAACCGACAGGACTTTCGCCGAGGACGGCGACGCGCTGGGGCTGGAGCGTCACCACCCTGCAGCGGACTACGAGGTCACCTTCTTCGCGATCTACGATCCCCGTGACGACGTGCTCTACACCGTCGAGGCGCCCTACGGTGTGACGAAGGACGCGGGGATGCGCGAGGCGCTGCAAACCCAGATGCTCTCGGAGGTCGCCGTCCGGCGCGGCCCACCCGAGGCGGTGGCCAAGGCCGACGAACTCGCGCGCATCAGCGCCCGCGAGAAGGAGTCGCTGCGCCGGATGATCGAGGGCGAACTCGACACCGAACTCTCACGGACGTATGACGACCTCCGGTGGGGCGGCGAGGAAGCGTTCTTCTGAGACGTCGAGAACGACCGGCCTGATCTAGATCTCCGCACCGGGTTCGGCCTTCTCGACGTCGATCTCGACGTCAGTAGGAGGGATTCCGATCCGGGCGAACTGCGTGCGGACGTGTTCCTTCGCGGCGGCGGTCCCCTGCTCGCGGGTGTCGAACCCTCGGGGCATGGGCGACTCGAAGGCGACGTGGACCGTCCGGTCGCCGATCTCCATCTCCGAGCCGCCGCTTTCGACCTCGTAGAACTCGTCGCAGACCCAGACGTAGGGGGCGTCCTCGTCGGGCGCACCCCGGAACGTGGGGGCGCGCTCGCCACGCTCGAAGAGCGTCCCGGTCAGCGTCGTACCGCGCGCGCTACCCCGAATGAGAAGCATACCCCACCTATCCGGCCAGCGGGCAAAAGCCCGTTGACGGGGAGAAACGTTTCACCCTCTCCCGGCGATTCGGCCGCTGCCGGTAGGGTTTTTACGCTCGCCGGCCGATGGCGCAGACATGTCCGATCTCGGCGATTTCGCGCCCTCCACTTCCTCCACCGACGACGGCGACTCAACGAGCTTCGAAGAGAGTTCGCTCTCCGCGGCCGGTCAGGACGCGGGGATCGGCACCATCCCGACGTCCCGCGGGCTGAAGATCGCCGAGGACGGCGACGACACGGAGATCCGCGCGTCGATCACCGTGGGTAACCGCTCGAACGTTCGTCTCGGGAAGTACCTCCTGCTCTCGTATCCCGACGACGAGACACTGTTCTGTCGGATCACCGGACTCGAATACGACCAGGAGTTTCACACCGACGACGCGAGCGAGATCCACGTCCGTCGGGCGATGCGAAACGGCGGGATCGAGGAGCGCGATTACAAGTTCCTCGCGACGCTCGAACCCATCGCGGTGCTCTACAGCGACGGCGATGAGTTGAAACGCCGGATGGCCGACCGCGTCCCGAAACCCGAAACGGTAGTCAGAGAAGCGACCGATACCGAGGAGATCAAGACCGGGCTGAAGATGCCGGAAGAGGGCGTCTTCATGGGTCATCTCGCGGTCGGCGGCGAGAAGGTCCGGACCGCCGCCGAACCCCCGACGATCGATTACCGGCTGAAGGACGACTACGAATCGGGCGACCCGCTCGTCTTTCGTCACACCCTGATCGCGGGCGGGACGGGATCGGGAAAGACCCACGGCGCGAAAAACGCCCTCAGACAGTACCTCCATCCCGACAGGGAGTACGAACTCGACGACGGACGGTCGATCTCGCCGGCGGTCGTCCAGTTCGACCCGCAGGACGAGTACGCCCAGATGCACGACGACAACCCCGACGTCGGGCGCGAGGACGAACGCGCCTACGAGCGCGAAGGGATCGCTTACGGCGGGCATAGTGATACGAAAGCGTTCGTCCCGGCGGTCGGCGACTCATCGTACGCGGCCGACGGCCACCACGCCGAATGCGTCGAGTTCACGATCCCGTTCTCGATGGTACGAACGAACAAGTGGCTCGTCGCGGGCGGGGACCTGAACGACAACCAGTACAGCGCGCTGACCTACCTGCTCGATCGGTTCTTCAAAGGACACGGCGATTCGGGGACCTACGCTCAGTTCAAGTCCTTCCTCGACGATCCCGCGCTGCGCGAGGAACTCGACGAGAGCGGTCGGGTTCACGAGGCGACGTTCGACGCGGTCAAGCGCCGCGCGTACGGCTTCGACAGCGTCTTCGATCAGAACGCGCCCGCGATCACCGACCTCGTTCACCGGTTCGTCCGCCCCGGCGGGCTTTCGGTCGTTCCGACCTACCACATCAACGACTCGCGCGCGACTGAGGTCGTCGTCCTCGCACTTGCGAGCCTGCTGGTCGACCAAAAGCTCTCGAACGACCCCCAGTTCGACCGGATCAAGGAGACGCCGCTGGTGTTGGGAATGGACGAGGCCCACAACTTCCTCACCGGCGCCGAGAGCGCCCAGGCGAGGAAGGTGATCGGGAAGTTCGCCGACGCCGCGAAACAGGGCCGCAAGGAGCGGCTGGGGCTCTTCCTCATCACGCAGGATCCACAGGACATCGCCGACGCGGTGTTCAAGCAGATCAACACGAAGGTCGTGCTCAACCTCGGCGACGAGGACGCCATCTCGGCGGTGAACATCCCTACGAACCTCGCGGGCAAGGTTCCGTACATGGAGAAGGGACAGATGGTCGTTTACTCACCGGATAACTCCGAACCCGTCGAACTGATCGGGCTGTCGAACTGTCTGA
Organism: Halalkalicoccus subterraneus; assembly: GCF_003697815.1. Lineage (NCBI taxonomy): Archaea > Methanobacteriati > Methanobacteriota > Halobacteria > Halobacteriales > Halalkalicoccaceae > Halalkalicoccus > Halalkalicoccus subterraneus. The sequence goes on from NZ_RDQG01000018.1 coordinate 69,365, forward strand.
CGAAGCACGGTTAGGCACAGGCTATAATTGGCCGGACGATGATCGTTCGTGTATGGCCCACACCGTTCTCGTCCCGACCGACGGCTCGCCCCAGTCCCGAGAAGCGATCGAATACGCCATGCGCGAGTTCTCCGACGCGGAGTTCGTTGCTCTCACCGTGCTCAACCCGACCGAAATGGGTGCCGGGGGTACGGAGATGGGGATGGCCTCCTACGCCGACGAGTGGATGGACGCCGAGGAGGAACGCGCCGAGAAACGCTTCGAGGAACTCGGAACACTCGCCGCCGAGCACGGCGTCACGCTCGACGGCGAAACGATCATCGGGCGGCCCGCCCGCGCGATCGTCGATTACGCCGAAGAGCACGACATCGACCAGATCGTCATGGGAAGTCACGGCCGCGACGGCGTCTCACGGATCCTGCTCGGAAGCGTCGCCGAAACCGTCGTTCGGCGCTCGCCGTGTCCCGTAACCGTCGTTCGGTAGCGGCTCGTCCGGATCGCCACCACGTTCGGGGACGCTGTTTTATCGCTCGATAACCTCCATCGGGTATGATCCGGATAGACACGAGCGCCGTCGGGAGTGGGCTGATTCTCGCCGGCCTCCTGCATCTGCTCGCACCCCAACCCCTTCTGAACACCGCGGGAGACCTCTACCGACGAGTGCTCGCCGTTGACTTCCGTCGAACCGATCGAACCGAACGTCGGGTTCGAGCAGTCGGGCTGGCGATGCTCGCCGCCGGCACGGTCGTCTCCGCGACCGACGGAGCGATCGAGGTCTCTACTGACGGGTAACGTTCGAAGCAATCGTAAACGGCTCCCCGGTCGTCCCGGGGATCCGTACGCTTCGTGACGCCACGAAGGTGGCTCCGATCACTATTAAACAATGGAAAAATAACTGAACAGTATTGTATTTTTATATGTTAGACATCAGTGTATTATAGCAGATACGAGGTATCACTCCATGTCCACGCCCTCCATCCACACCGAAAAATCGACTGCCTCCGACGGGGAGCAATCCGGGAATCGCTCGGACCGGCTCGCGGTCTCGACGCTCACACGGCCGTTCGAGGCGGCCGCTTTCTGGAGCGCGGTCGCCCTGCCGTTCCTATATCTGCCACTGCTGGTCGCCGGACTCGATTCGAGCGCACAGCTCTCCGCGTTTCTCGCCCTCCTCGCGCTTCACGCCGTCGCGATCGTCGGCGGCCATCGACACAACCGCCAGTGAGGGGTCCCGTCCCGCGTCTCCCAGCGAAACGGGTGTGACTGATTGTGAAACTGCGACTGCCCTCAGCGTATCTCACTGGATAGTGGAGACCGATACCGGCCCTCACTGCCCGGCCGCTACGGATCGGGCACCTCAGCACCGGGCGCCTCGTGAGTGATGTCGAGGAAGGCGTCCTCCAGGCTACGTTGTTCGCCGGTTTCGGCCCGCCGTTTCAGCTGCTCGGGTGCGCCCTCCGCGACGAGTCGGCCGTCGTGGATCACGCCGACCGCGTCCGCGAGTTCATCGACGACGGGGAGGATATGCGTCGAGAGAAGGATCGTCATCTCCTGGGCGGCGAGCTCCGCGATGGTGTCACGCATGGTCCGGGCGGCTCGTGGATCCAACCCCGTCGTCGGCTCGTCGAGGAAGACGACGCGCGGGCGGTGGATCACCGCCTGCATGATGCCGAGTTTCTTTCGCATCCCCGTCGAGTACGAGTCGATCCGTTTGTCCGCCCCCTCGACGAGGTCGAAGCGTTCGAAGAGGTCGTTCATTCGCTTGCGGGCCTCCCCTTCGGGCAGGTCTCGGAGCCCGGTGATGTACGTGAGCTGTTCGCGCCCGGTCAGCTCGTCGTATAGCGGGGGCTCGTCGGGTAGATAGCCGATGTGGGGCGTGAGCTCGTCTCGGTTCTCGATCGAGACCCCGGCGACGCGGGCAGAGCCCTCCGTCGGCCGAGTGAGGGTCGTGAGCATCCGCATCGTCGTCGTTTTTCCGGCCCCGTTCGGGCCCAGAAAGCCGTAGACCGATCCGGGCTCGATCGCGATCGAGAGGTCCTCGACGGCGATCTCCTCGTCATACCGTTTGGTCAACCCCTCGGTTTCGATCGCGGGCGTCATAGCGCCGTGTTCTCCCCTGTCGTGTATATGTTTTCCTACTAACTCAGTGTGAATCGATCGAACGATCGCGCGGCGTAGGCGTACGCGAGCAGCGGGGTCGAGACGAGGACGATCAGGCCGACCACGGCCGCCGTCAGCACCGTGTCGGGAGCGAGAGCCAGGGAAAACCGATCGAGCACGAGCCCGGTACCGAGCAGCGCCAGCGTCGTCCGGGCCGGCTCGCTCGCGATCAGCGCTATCGATGCGACGACGAGACCGAGCACGAGGCTGTAGGCGACGAACGCGGACTTGCTCGGCATCACCGCCTTGTGACTGCCGCTCAACCGAACTGCACCGAAGCGGGGAAACAGCGAGCCGACCCCGACGGCCAACGCCGTCGCGCCGACGGTGCCGACGACGCTCACCCCGGCGAGGAGCGCGACTCGCTCGATCGAGTAGCCGACGAGGAGTGCGCTCACGAGGCTGACGATGAGTCCGAGCGGGACGAACACGGACGTCGCGACGAGCAGATGCCCCCGGACGAACCGTTCGCCGTCGACGGGCGTAGTGAGCGTCGCTGCGAGCGCGCCAGCCTGATCACCGAGAGGATTGAGCGTGAAGGCCGCGCCCGCCGCCCAGATCGCGTAGAGCGCGAGGACGACCGGGAGATACGAGAGCACCGCCGAGAGGTCGTTCGCGAAGACGAGCAGCCCGAACAGTGGATAGACCGCGTACAGCAGCCTGATCGGGGACCGACGCGCGCGCAGCCAGACCACCCGCGCGATCGCACGTGTCGGCCGTGAGACGATCCCGTCGAACGCGCTCGTTCGGCGCGTCCTCGCGACCCGGTTCGTCGGGCGCGAATCGCGCGCCGGGTCGGCGAACCAGTGGCGTTCGGCCAGCCACACGGCGGCGGCGTTCGCGCCGAGCGCGAGCGAGACCGCCAGCGCAGCCCCCGCACCCGCCAGCACCGGCGAGGGCGAGACACCGGGTGCGCCGAACAGGACGAGGTCCCCGAGCCACCCCACCGGAAGTCGCCCGACCCACCCGAACAGATCGACGAACAGCGATTCGGCGAAGGCGATCGCGCCGAAGTACGCCAGAAACGCGCCCAGCCCGATCGCGGTCTTGTACCGCGCGAGAAACGGGTTGATCGTCAACAGGTGGCGGATCCCCAACCCGACGAAATAACCCACCGGGACTGCACTCGCCATGAGGAGCACCCCGGCGAGCGCCGCCGTCACGACCACCAGCGGCGCGCTCGCGCCGAGTGCGAACGCTCCGACGATGATCGCGACGGGCGGGACGAGCCAGAGCCCGATCAGGGCGGTTTCGGAGAGCAACAACCCCCGGAGCACGGTCGGGACCGGGACGGCGGTCAACACCGCCTCGGACTCGTCGAGGGTCGCCGTTTTGCCGACCGCGCGGCTGGCGACGAGAAACGCGACGAGCACCCAGAAGGCGGCAACTGCGCTACGAACCATCCCGACCACGTCGAATCCGGGGAACGACTCGCCGGCCGCGAGCGCCTCGCCGGCACCCCGCGCGCCGATGACCCCGAAGACGACCATCGGCAGGAGGAACACGAGCGCCAGCGCGGCCGTCGCGAGCAGTTGATAGCGGTTCGCCCGGAACGCCCGCAGCGACCGCCGGAGTTCCGTTCGCGCGACGAGGAGGGGCTTCGACTGAGTGACCATGGCGGTAGTTGAGTACTACTCACAGACTCGTGAAATAATAGTTGCGGTGCGCTACAGGCGGTCGGTTATCGCGGCGCGGATCGCGGGGAGTTCGGCGGCGAGCTGTCGGCGCTTGATCAGGCAGAAGCCGGTGAATATCACTGCAAATCCGGCGACGGTCGCGGGATCGAGCGCTTCTGCGAGCAGGAGCCAGCCGGCGACCGCCGTGACAATCGGCACCACGTACGAGACGAGGTTGATCTCGATCGGTCCGAGTTCGTCGAGCAGCTCGAAATACAGCAGGAATCCGAGGGCACTCGAAACGATCGCGAGATACCCGAGTGCGAGAATCGCTTCGGGAGTCCAGTCGACACCGGCGAGCGATTCGGCGGGCATCGCGATCGAGAGCGCGTGCATCACCAGTGCGCCGAGTGCCATGGACCACCCTTCCAAGGTCTCTATCGGGAGTTCCGCATCGCTTCGCCCGAGCAGGACGCTCCCGAGGGCGAAGGCGGCCGAACCGGCGAGGATCAGCCCCGTTGCGACGACGTCCGCCGAAAGGACGTTCCCGGGATCGGGCCGAGAGAGGATCACGACGCCGACCAGTCCGAGCGCCATCCCCACCAATCCGGCCGGCGCGAGGCGCTCGCTCGGGAGCCAGACGCGCGCGAAGGCGGTGGTCAACACGGGCGAGAGGCTGACGATCACGGCCGCCATCGCGCTGGTGACGCTCTGCTGGCCGACGAAGAGGAAGACGTGGTAGGCGGCGATGAGCAGTACGCCGCCGATAACGACGAGCGTCCACTCGCCGCGGGTTCGAGGGACGGGCCGGTCGGTGACGGAGACGGCGTACGCGAGCATGAACACCGACGCGACGTCGTAGCGAAGCGCCGCGAAGAGGACGGGCGGGAAGTAGTCGAGGCCAGCCCTGATCGCGACGAAGGCCGTTCCCCAGGCGATCGCCAGCAGGAGGAACAGGGCGGGAGTTCGGTACCGGCTCACGTCGGAACTGTCGCGGCGACGGTCTTGAAGGGCCCGGCTCCGGGCCATATTTATATAGAATCGTCGTTATACTGGATGTATGGCCGCCTATGGCCGCCGGTCCCTCCGAGATCGATTCGATAGCGCGCCGACCCCCCACGTCGCCCATCCGCCACGAACCCACCACCGCGACTTCTACGTTGCAACCGACGGGTCCTATCACCTCCACGACCATCGCGCGGGGATGGGCGTCGTCATCGAGACGCGCGACGGAACGCGCGTCGCGCGCTTCGCCCTCCCCACCACGGCGACCGACAACAACGTCGCGGAGTACCAGGCGCTTCACTTCGGCCTCGACGTACTTGCCGCCCGCGCCCCGCCAACCGCCCGTATCGGCGTCCTCACCGACCACGACAGCCTGGCGACGAACGTCAACAGCGCCGCGCTCACTCACGACGGGTGGGGACCCGGCGAGATCCGCGTTCCGCCCGCGGGTCAGAACCACTGGCGCGGGATCCGCGCGCGCATCGCCGGCTTCGACGAGCTGCGCGCCGCGGTGATCGACGGGACCGAAAATCCGGCCCATCCGCTCGCCAATTCGCCGAAGGAGTACGCCCACGTCAATCGCGAACCCGACCGGTGTATTCGACCCGAGACGACTTCCGAGCGAAGTGGCCCGGGCGTCCCGCCGCCGTCGCGTGCCGACCGCCACGCGAGCGACTAGTCGAGGTGGAGGATAGCCGGCCGTTCGAGTTCGAATTCACCCTCCGAAACCGTGCGGGTGGGCCACTCGCCGGTCGTAGTGAACACCTCCGGTTCGTCCTCGGTCACCAACACGGTGTCCTCGCTTTTCGCGCCCTGCACCGTGGGGTTCCACGCGTAGGCCATCGGGAGGGTCACCTCTCCGTCGTGCCACGGGGTCGCGATCCACTCCCTCCCTCGATAGCCCGCCGCCCCGCCCTGATGGTGGTGTTTCCACTCGCGGGGATAGCTCACCTCGCGGTAGGCCTCCTGAATGGCTCCGAAGACCTCGCGGGCCTCGCCGCCGGTCTGTCCCACTTGCTGGGTCGCGGCCAGTGCCGCCGTTTCGACCGTCGTCGCGGCCTCGTGGCGCGATTCGAGCCACTCGGGCGCGTCGAAGGCCACGGTTCGGGTACAGCTCGCATACAGGCCGTCCCGGCGGGCGGTCACGGACACCAGCGCGTATTTCCCCAGCTTCTTCGTCGTCGGCGTGTAGTGGCGGTACTCCCGTGCGCGTTTCGCGCCGCCGACGAGCGCCACCGGCGAGTCGATCCCCCGCTCGGCGAGTTCGCCCCGAAGCTCAGCGGCGACCTTCCGTTCCGTACTGGTGGGTTCGAGTCCCCGGCAGACCCCTTCGAGGACCTCGGCGGTCTCGCGGCCTAGTTCGCGATACGTCTCGATATCGTCCTCGGTCAACGGGTATCGAAGCGCCGAGATGTCCACGTGGCGAAGACCGGACACCCGGAAGTCGGCAGCGGCCGCTTCCTCGGTGTACGAGGCGACGGCATCGGCGAGCGAGCCGGAGTACCAGTCGTAGGTCACGACCCGTTCGTCCGCGAGTTCCTCTTCGGCGAGCCGCGCGGCCTCGATGTTGTCCGTGATGACCGTCACCTCGTGGCCGTCGTAGCCCGCGGCTGCGACGCCGAGGTCGCCCGCACGGTCGACGACGTTGTTCCCACCGGTGAGCCACGCGAAGTTCTCCGGCCGTGCGAGCCAGATCGAATCGAGGTCGTGGCGCATCCGGTAGGCGTCCAGTCGGGTCCGTTTCATGGTCGCCAGTCGCCCGGCAGGACCAAAACTGCCGGGGGCTGCCGGCGGGTGGACAGGTCTATATGCGATCGTGCCCGACCGTCAAACGATAGCCATGACGCGTGTCACGACACGGAGGGTGCGATGAGCCGCGACCGACTGCGGTCCCTGCTGTTGGCGACGGCCGGGCTCACCTACGTCCTGCTCCTGATCGGGATTTACACCGCCGCTTCGGGGGCGGGCCTGACCTGTGCGGGGCGATGGCCGCTCTGTGACGGGGCGGTCTTCGGGTTGTTCCCCGCGAACTGGCCCAGCTTCATCGAGTGGTTCCACCGGCTGATCGCGATGATCGCCGGCTTCGTCGTGATCGGCGCGACCTATGGGACCTGGCGCTGGCAGGGCGACCGCCGGATCAAACTGGCGATGACGACCGCGCTGGCGCTCTACCCGCTGCAGGCGCTGCTGGGTGCCGGAACGGTCCTCGATTACTCGCTGTTGTACCTCACGGCGCACTTCCTCACCGCGCTCGCGATCTTCGGCTCGATCACGGCGGCGACGCTGTGGTACCTGCCCGAACTCGCGGCGCTCTCGCGCGTACGCTACGCGCTGTTCGCCGTCGTGGGGCTGTTTCCCGTCCTCGTCGCGCTCTCACCGGGGACGCTGATCGACCACACTGCGGCCGTACAGGCGGTCTACTACGCGGTGGGGCTCGCGATGTTCGCGTTGTTGCTCGCGGTCGCGATCTGGTCGGGACTGCTCGAGTCGGCGGTCGACCGCCTCTCGACGGTTCGCCTGCTCGCCACCGTTGGTGCGGTCGCCCTGGCGACCCAGCTCCTCCTGGGCCGGTACGTCTACACCGATCTCATTCAGCTGCTCGACGCCGGCGCGATGGCCGCCGCGTTCCTGATCGCGCTCCTAGCGGCGTGGCTGGCGACCCGTATCGATCCGCCGACCGCCGGCCTGCAGGTTCAGTAGTAGTACAGCTCGAAATCGCTCTCGCAGTTCGAGCAGCGATCGTCCGTACCCTGCAGCCGATCGCTCGGGAGCGTCGATTCGGCCGTGGTCGGGGTCGCTGTTCCGCAGTGGGGACAGGTGACGTGGAACTCCGTGGAGGACATGGGTTCTACTGTACGGGTAGTTGATATATAACTACGACGGCCCTAATCCGGCGACTACATGAAATCGGCGAGCCCCGACTGGGAGTCGTCGCTGCTGTCGTCGTCGCGTTCGTCCGACCCGTCGCGTTCGTCGTCTATCGGTGCGGATTCGTCCTCGTCAACTGATTCGGCGTCGTCTTCGCCGCCGGTCGATCGACGGGCGCCCTCGAACGCCCCCTCCGAACCCTCGACGGCGGCCTCCTCGCGGAGGCGCTCTGCGTCCTCGACGATCCCCTGGACCTTGTTGGTGTCCTTCCCGCTACCCGTGACGAAGGAGACGTGGTCCGCGTCCAGTTCGTACCGGGCGGCCATCGCCACCGTGAGTTCACGGTTCTTGCAGTGATGGGTCATCGCGGCGAGATAGGGCAGGACTTCCCGGCGGGCGCTCGACATGCTCGTCCCGCTCGACTCGGCGATCCTCCGGGCGACGTAGTCCCGGCGGTCGCGCAGGCCTCGCGAGCTTCCGAGCTTGCGCCAATAGCTCGGCGGACCGTAGCGGGTCCACCCGCCCTTGGGCTCGCGGCGTGCGGCGGCGACCCCGGCGGTCATGTTGTCGCCCGCGTAGCGCCAGTAGGAGTAGTTCTGCGTCGCGCGAACGCGTCCGAGCCACTGGTCAGCCCGCGCGAGGGAGGTGTAAGCGTCGGCGAGTTCCGCCCCCTCGAAGTCCTTGGGGACGTTGTCCTCGATCCAGTTGATCAGGTCATCGGGGGTCTCGTCGACGTCGTAGGAGGCGTAGAGCGCCTCTTGGGCGTCCGCCGTCTTGATCACCTCGTCGAGGAAGTCAAAGATCCCTTTCGTACGGTCGCGCTCGCCCGTGACGACCGCCTCTGCCGTGAGGCGCTCGGCGCGTTCGGCGATCGCCTGGAGGTCGTTGACCGCCGAGCGCAGGTCCCCATCGGTCGATTCGGCGATCGCCTCCAGTGCCTCGGGTTCGAACTCGATGCCCTCCTGCCGGCAGATATCGCGGAGGACGGGGACGATCGATCGCTTCGAGACGTCCCGGAACTCGATGGTCTCACAGGAGTTCCTGAGGCTTTGGGACATGTCGTAGAACTCGTTCGCGATCAGTACCACCGGCTGGTTCGCGGACTTGATCACGTCCGTGACCGCCCGTGAGCCGCCGTAGTCGACGTTCCCATGGAAGTTGTCGGCCTCGTCGAGGATCACGAGGCGACGACCCGCACCCCCTTCGGTCAGGGTCCCGCTCCGGGCGGCCTCGCCCGCAACTCGTTTCACGATGTCGGCCTTCCGTTGGTCCGAGGCGTTGAGTTCGATCGTCGGCCAGTCCAGATCGTTCGCGAGCGCGTGGGCTGCGGAAGTCTTTCCGACGCCGGGGCTCCCGTGGAGGATCACGGCGTCGCGGTGGTCCTCCCAGCTTTCGGCCCACTCGCGTAGTGCGTCGCGGGCCTTGTCGTTGCCCCGCACCTCCGACAGCGTCGAGGGGCGGTACGTCTCGGTCCAGTCGGCCATTGTCGGGGGAAGGGCCGAGGCGCGTTTAGTGGTTGCGAACTCCCGGACGGATCCGGCAGAACGCCTTTATAGCCCGTCCGGATAGCCCGAGGCGATGGTAACCGTCGTTCCTATAGCGCTTGCCGTGGTCGTTCTCGCAATCGCCGCGGAGATCGTCTCCCGTCGGGCCCTCGAACGCTACGGCGAGGGATTGGGTAGCATGCCGACGGTCGTACTGGAGGAGTTCCCCGGGATCAGCCCCGGGCTACTGGAGAAGTACACGAGCTTCGATCCCGAACTCGGGTGGGTACCCCAGCCCGACCAGCAAAAACAGAAGGACACCGGCGATCACCTCCCCGGCGAGGAGGTCGAGAGCGTCGTCACGTACTCGACCGACGAGTACGGCAGTCGAGTCTGTCCCGCCGCCGACCGCGATGAGGGACGCGGCGCGGTCTCGACCTACGGTGACTCGTACTGCTTCTGTCGGGAGGTCGACGACGAGGACACCTTCCAGAACCACCTCGCGCGAAAGATCGATTCCCACGTCGGCAACTACGGCGGCGGGAACTACGGCCTCGATCAGGCCTTGTTGCGGATGAAGCGCCAGTACCCCGAGGACCCGACCGACAACGTCTGTGTGGTCGTGACCGCCTCCTCGATCGCCCGGATCCTGAGCGTGTGGAAACACTACCAGGAGTTCGGGAACGTACTGGCCGTGAAACCCCGGTACGAACTGCGTGACGGCGACCTCGAACTGATCGAGAGTCCCGTCGACGAGAAGGAGGACCTCCTCGATCTCGAATCTCGCGCGGGATTCCTCCGGACCCACGACGACCACTACGAGAACTGGTTCAAGCCCCATCTGGCGAGCTTCCCCTACGCGACGGATTTTCTCGACGACCCAGACCAGATCAAGTACGCGCTCTACGGGGCGGGGATGGACCTCGAAAGCGAGTACGGCGTGTCGGTCCCGGGGATCGACTTCGGAGCCCGCCAGGCGGCGACGAATCTCCGACTCGAACGGTCCCGGGTGCGCTACCACGAGCGGCTGTTCGACGAGAAGGAAGACCTGTTCGACGCGCTGATCGGCGAGTTCGTTTCGTATGCCGAGGAGCACGAGTTCACCCCGACGTTCGTGATGGTCCAACAGCTCCGGTATGCGACCTACGAGGCCGACCACGGACCGATCTACGGCGACCTCATGGACCGGCTCGACGAACGGTATCCCGAACTGGAGACGATCGATATGGCCGAGCACCTCTCGGGCGACCCTGAGTCGCTGTACGTCCAGCGTGGCGAAGGCGGCCACTACAGCCCCGAGACCAACGAGCGGATCGCAGAGGTGCTCGAAGAACGCCTGATCGAGTAAGCGATCGACTCAGGCCTCGGGCAACGCTCCCGCGACGACCTCCCCGCCCTTCAGCACCGCCGTCGGCTCCCGAAGCAACGAGACGTCTTTTAGCGGATCGCCCTCGACGACGAGCAGGTCGGCGTACTTCCCGGGTTCGAGCACGCCTACGTCGAGGCCGACCACGTCGGCGGCGCTCGCGGTCATCGCTTCGATCGCTTCCCGTTCGCTCATCCCGTGTTCGACCATGAACGAGATCTCCGTACTGTTGGTCCCGTGGTAGTTAAACGGGGTGCCGACGTCCGTCCCGCCCGCGATGTTCACGCCCGCCTCGTGGGCCCGCTTGAACGACTCGATGTGGCGCTCGTAGACGCTGCCGGTCTTCTGAGCGCTCTCCTCGGTCGCCTGTTCGGTGTTGCGCGCGATCCGATACGGTGCGGAGAGCGTCGGAACGAGCGTCACGTCGTTCGTAAGCAGCAGATCGATCGACTCCTCGTCCATGAAGGTGCCGTGTTCGACCGTGTCAACGCCCGCCGCCGCCGCGGCCTTGATCCCCTCGGCGCCGTGGGCGTGCGTCGCCGCGTGGACTCCACGGCGGTGGGATTCGTCGATCAGTGCCTCCAGCTCTTCGTGGGTGAACGCGAGGGTCTTGGGGTCGGTTCCAGGGGTAGTGACCCCGCCGGTCGCCATGAACTTGATGAAGCCCGCCCCTCGCTTGACCTGTTCGCGGACCGCCGTACGACATTCCGTGGGGCCGTCGACCTCTCGCCCGAGGTGGTGTCCGTGCCCGCCGGTGATCGTGATCGACCGGCAGTTCGCGAGGGTACGGGGCCCGGGCAGATCGCCCCGGTCGATCGCCCGTTTGAGCACGACGTCGAGATCGCGCGCGCCCATCGCGCGCACGCTCGTTACGCCGGCTTCGAGGGTCGTGCGGGCGTTTTTTGCCTCGACCAGCGCGAGCTCGCCGTCGGTCTGTGTAACGACGTCCTCGACGGTCGCCTGTCCCGAAAGCGAGAAGTGGACATGCGCATCGACGAGCCCCGGCAGGACGGTATGTCCCGGGATCGAAACCTCGGGCTCCTCGCCCTGTGGCTCGGCGTCGCCGACCGCCTCGATCCGTTCCGACTCGGGGTCGAACCGGATCGCTCCGTCCGCCGCTAGCTCCTCGTGTCCGTCGAATAGACGCGCGTCCCGCAGAATCATTACCTGAGTTTCGCTTCCGAGACGCTTGAATGGCACGAACCGGCTCGGATCGGCGGTACATCGCCGCTATGTTCGATCCGTAATCGAGTTGTGCGACCGACCCACCGCTCGATTTTACCGGAAACGTCGTGTGGTGACTGAGCGCCTCTCCCTCCCTTTGAGTCGTTATGCGAGCGCTCACCGAATTCCGTATCGCGGTCTATGGTTTATTTACAGCTCGTGGGCGATCATTTCGCCCCACGGGTCGAACCCACACCGGTCGTAGAAGGCGCATGCCCGCTCGTTTTCCGGATCCACGTCGAGCACGAGCCGGTCCAGTGGAAGGTCTTGCTCGCGGGCGAGCGTACACGCCGACTCCATGAGCCCGTCGGCGACGCCCGATCCCCGGTGAGCGGGCGAAACGTAGAGTTCGTTTACCACGGCCGCGTCCCAGATCATCGCCATCCGTTCGGGAAGGACGAACACGTAGCCCCCGAGATCGCCGTCGTCGGCGACCGTGAGACAGCGAGGGTCGTCGGCGACGCAGCGGTCCACCCAGTCGAGGTATCGCTCCCGGTACTCGTCGGTGAGTTTCGCCTCGTAGGCGGCCCGTTTCTCCTCGTCGCCCGTTCCCGTGCCCAGCCCGGTCTCGAACGCCCGCTTGAGCTCCCAGAGGCCGTCGCGGTCGGTGTCTGGGTCGTATGATCTGTACTCCATGCGTAAGGTCGGCGGGCGATCGGTTTGCGGCTGTCGATGCGGTGCGACCGACAGTTATGAGTGGTCGCTCGACGATCGTCGAACCGATGGTCGACATACCGTGGTCGGGTCGGAGGTTCCGGTGATGAGTTCGCGGCCGCCGCGTGAGGAGCTCGCCGAGAAGGTCGCCGGCGAGATCACCCTCAGCGACGATCCGGGGGCAACCCTGCGGAAGTGGCGCACCGATTTCACCGTCTCCCAGACCGAACTCGCCGAGGAACTCTCTATCTCCTCGTCCGTAATCAGCGATTACGAGAGCGGTCGCCGCGAGAGCCCCGGGATCGCGGTGGTTCGCCGGATCGTCACGGCGTTGCTCGATATCGACGAACGTCGGGGCGGCGACCGGATCCGCCAGTACGCCCGCGTGATCTCCGCGGGGTTCGAAAGCGACATCGTGCAGGACCTGCGTGAGTACCCCACGACGATCCCTCTCCGGCGATTTTACGAGGCTATCGACGCGACCGAGGTCGTTTCCGGTACGTCGGACCGGATCAGCGGTCATACCGTCATCGACAGCATCGAGGCGATCACCCGCCTGTCGAGCGAGGAGTTCTACCGGCTGTACGGCCAGAGCACCAACCGTGCGCTGATGTTCACCGGCGTCACCCGGGGCGAATCCCCGTTGGTTGCGATGCGCGTCGTGAATCCGACCCCTAACGCGGTCGTTCTGCATGGGCTACGCGAGGAGGACCTCTGGAAGCACGCGCCGGATCTCGCGCGGATCGATGGCTTCTCGCTTGCGGTCTGTGATACGAACCTCGAGACGACGCTCGAACGGCTACGAGAGTTCCCGTAATTTCCGGTCGATCCCAAGGAGCCCGAAACTACCCGGAGACGATCGATAGCACACCGTTTTCCAAGAGAGTGTGTCGACCGCTCACTAATATATCGTATATTGCGATACGAACTGGCGTGCGGTGCGACCCCGTTCGAATCCGCTCGCCGTTTACCGTCGAAACGTCCGATAGGAGGATCTGATCGGGCGAGACGGATGTCGGTAGACGTATCAAAACTTTTCAGATAGCCTGAAGTAATTCTCTCCGATACGTCCCGACGATGGAGAACAACGCATGACCGGGAAGCAGCGAACGGACGACCGATTCCTGGACGCGCCGATCTCTCGTCGGCAGTTCGTCCGTCTGTCTGCAGTGACCGGGGGTGCGCTCTCGCTTCCGGGAAGCGCACTCAGCGATCACAGCTCCGAGAAAACGGGCGACCGCTACGAGTTCTTGCGGAACCACACCGAGGAGGACTACGAGATTCCAACGCTGATCCGGCTGTCGGAGGCATCGGGTCTCGACGCGCTTTCGAAACTCGACCTCACGGCGTACCGAGAGACACACGACCCCGAGCCGGCGGCCTACGGCCGGCTCGACGACGACGTGATCGACGCGGTACTCGACGTCGCGGCGGTCTCGGAACTCGAACACTCGCCGGGCGCGAACCCCTTCTGGAAGCTCCCGGCGTACGCCGAGAGCGTGTTTCCCGCTCCCGAGGAAGCCGTCGACTACGTCGGCTACGAGGAGACCGAAGCCGCGCTCGAACACTTCGCCGAGGACCACCCGGATCGCTTCGAGGTCGACTCGATCGCCGAGAGCCTGGGTCACCGGAACCTCCTTGAGGGGGCCCGCGAGCCCCGAGACATTCGGGTAGCAGAGATCACCGACGACATCGGGGATCGGGAGGCGTTCGAACGGAAGGAAAAACTCGTCTACACTCTCTCGATCCACGGCGACGAGCGTCCCGGTGTCGAGGCCGGGAGTCGCTTCATCGAGCGCGTGCTCGCGGGCGAGGAACCCGAGGTCGAGGCGGTCCTCGACGACGTGGTGCTCGTTTTCCTGTACGCGAACCCCGACGGCTGGCTGGCCAGACAGCCCCACTATTCGGGCCAGCGAAACGCCTTCGAGCGGGTCACCGCCACCGGAGTCGACCCGAACCGCCAGTACCCGACCGCGGGCTGGATCGACCCGGTCCACTACCCGGCCGATCCCGACGGCGCGGACCTCATCGACGACTCGTCCGGAGTCGACGCGGACGTTCCGGACCGAGTCGCCGAACATGCGCCCGACGCGCTCGCGATCGCCCAGCACATGCGCGGGTACGAGAACGTCGAGCTGTTCTGTGATCTCCACGGGATGCACTGGTCCGAGGAGTTCGTCGTCTCGCTGGTCGCGAACGCCCAGTACGACCACGAACAGCTCCTGGGTATCGATCGAATCAACCGTGCCGTCGGCGACGGGATCGAAACCGAGATCGGCTCACTCGAAGAGAACATGGAGGCGATCTCGTCCGCGACGGAGCGCTACGACCCCGTTCGCGAAGCGGACGGCGACCTGCCCGACGACGAGGCAATGGTTCCCGACTCGCTCTACGATTTCGGGACGGCCCACGACACCCTCGACTACAGCACGACGGGCGCGTTCCTGGGTTGGGCGGCCCATCCCGAGGACAGCGGCGGGCTCGGCGCGAAATCGATCGCGCTCGAAATGGCCTTCGCGAACACCCTCTCCCCGATGGAAAAGGAGTACCTCCCCGAACTCGCGGCGGTCCAGACCGGCGCGTACGTCGGCGCGCTGCGTGCGGTGAGCCGCGAGGCCCCGTCCCTCTCGGTCCCGGAAATCGACGGGGAAGGTTCGACCGCGGTCGTCGCGAGCGACTCGCTGATGCGTTCGTCGGACGCCCTCTCGTTTGCCGGCGCCGAGGCCGAAGAAACCCGCACGACGGCCGAGGTCGATGGCGACGCGAAGAAAACGGTGACCCTGGCCGTCTCGCCGCCGACCGACGAGGTCTCGATCCATATTCGCCCCGGTGACCCAGCCCCGATTCGTGCGACCCTCTACGATCCTTCGGACGACGAGAAACGAGCCGTCGACGGCGTGAGCGGTCGATCCAGGCGGGAGTCAGTCTGGACGATCACCGACCCCGAGACCGGTCGGTGGTCCATCGAGATCGAAAACCTCCGTTCGGTCGATACCGAGGTCGCTGTCCTGGTCGACGCGGTCGTCTCGGATACGAGCGATGACGCCCCTGACCCGCGGGACGTGCTCGGGTACGAACAGCGGCTGTACGATTCG
This sequence comes from Halalkalicoccus subterraneus, assembly GCF_003697815.1. NCBI lineage: Archaea > Methanobacteriati > Methanobacteriota > Halobacteria > Halobacteriales > Halalkalicoccaceae > Halalkalicoccus > Halalkalicoccus subterraneus. Next base: position 84,837 of record NZ_RDQG01000018.1, read on the forward strand.
ACCCCGCTCGCGTACTTCGAGGAATACGACGAGTTCGCGGCGGGGACCATCGAACTCGTCTCGCCCGCCGAGGTCGAAGCCGGTGCGCTCCTGGTGGACGACGAACCCGCCTACGAGAACGTCGTCGTGATCCACGACGCGTTCGAGGCCGACGGGCTCGACTCGTACGTCGAAGCCGGCGGGACCCTCGTCCTCACGGACGCCGGGGTTCGACTGCTCGGCGCACTCGACGCCGAGTCGCTCGACGCGATCGACGGGAGGGCGATCTCGACCGGCGAGTACGAGTTCGCTGCCCTCGACGACCACATCGCAAGAGATCATCCGCTGCTGGAAAACACCCGCGAGATCGAGCGCGAACTCTGGACGCTCGCGCCGCGTGGCTACGCCATCGGCGAGGAGGCACCGGTAACGACGGTCGTCCCCGAGGTCTTCGAAGCCGCCGGCGGGTCGATCGCCGCGACCGTCGACGGCGGCGTTGCGGTCGGTTCGCTCGAAAACGTCCACGTCATCGGGAGCCTGCTGCCTCCGAGCAGCCAGGACCACCTGCATCCGTTCGGCCTGCTCGATTACAGCGTCTCGCTGCTCGGCCACACGATCCTCTCGAACGCGCTCGGCTACGAGATCGGTCGAGGCGAGAACGCCCCGCTGTTCTGAGGCGTCCGGTTTACTCGGCGAACCGGTACTTTCGCTCGCCCATCCGACCCCAGCCGTCGAAGACGAACTCCTCGGCGGGCGCGGTGAACCCCTCGACGTCTTCGCCCTCGACGTCGCTGTCGACATCGTGGTTGTGGACGTCGTGGACGCGCTCGTACTCCTCGTAGGAGAGGTCATAGCGGTCCTCGATCTGCTGGTCGATCGTCAGGTCGGCGATCTTCCCCTCCCAGGTGTCCTGGACGGTCTCGGCGTGGATCTCCGCCTGCGCGCCGCTGCCGTACGAGCCCACCATCAGGCGCTCGCCTGCCAGGTCACGGCCCTCCTCGAAGGCGGTCCTGAGCGCGCTCGCACGCGCGAGGTGGACCGAGCCGGTGTACCAGTTGCCGACGTTCCGCGAGATCGTGAGCGTGGGGTCGATCACCCGGCCGTACCACTCCTGGTAGGCGTCGGTGCGCTTCAGCCCGTCCATGTACTCCCGGAGCGCCTCCTCGTAGGCCTCGTCGTCGTCGAACGCCTCCTCACGGGGCTGGCGGCCGATCTCCTCGGCGAGATCGTCCTCGATCGCCGTGTCCCGGGTCATGTGGCGGTAGGCGAACAGCGCCGCCTTCCGGACCATGCCAGGGAACGGCGTGTGGAACGGCCCGTAGGCGAAGTCCTCGACCGTGACGCGCCCGGCGACGCTCTCGAAGTCCTGAAGCGCCTCGCGCATGCGGGCGAGATACACCTGCACCGATCGCTTGCCGTCGACCGACGGGAACTGCTGGTTGGGTTTCAGGAAGTCCGTTTCGTCGGCGCTCCCGTAACCTTGCTCGGTCGAGAGGGTCACGAGCTCGGGGTCCTCCGAGATGAGCATCGCCACGGCACCGGCCCCCTGTGTGGCCTCGCCGGGGTCGTTTCTCGCATAGAGCGCGGTGTCGGTCGCGATCACGAGCGCGGAGCGGCCCCTGTTTCGGCCGGCCTTGATCCAGTTGTAGGCGTCGTCGATCGACTGGGTGCCCGCGAGACAGGCGAACTTGCGCTCGCCCTTGTTGGCGTGGCTGAACTTCCCGTCGTAGACCCGTTCGAGACAGCCCGCGATATACGTCGAGACCGGTTTGGAGTTGTCGAAGGAACTCTCGGTGGCGACGTCGATCCGGCCGATGTCCTCCGGTTCGAGCCCCTCGTGTTCCATCAGGCGATGGGCGGCGTTCGCGCCCATCGTGACGATGTCCTCGTAGGTGTCGGGGAAGGAACTCGCGTTCAGTCCCAGCCCTTTGGTGTACTTCTCGGGGTCCTCACCCTTCGCCGGCGCGAACGTGTTCGGCAGGTCGAGTTTCAGCTTCCCGGTCCAGATCTCGATGGCGTCGATACCGACCTCTGTCATGTGTCGTAACTATCGTGCGGATTATATGGGCCTGTCGACTGACGGTTCGACGATCGACGAATCTCGCCCGAATACGGACGTCGGTGATGGGGGTAGCAGGTCACGGGCTCAGCAAGGATGGAACGGGATCGCAATCGACAGACGGTCAGGCTTCGTCCTCGTCCTCCTCGATGACTTCGGGATCGCGCATCGCGCTCTGGAGGCTATCGAGACCGTTGACCCACTCGGCGACGAAGCCGTACTCGATCTCCTCGCCGATGCTCACGTCGAGGTCCTCACCGTCGACGATTCGGGTGCCGGCCTGCGCGCAGTAGCCGAGCGCGGCGTCGAAGTCCTCCTCGGCCTCGGCGTCGGCCGCGGCACGGACGTACTCCTCGATGCTGGCTTCCTCGCTCGCTCCGCGCATCATGTACTCCTCGGCGGCGGCGAAGACACAGACGAGGCTCGTCTGGACGCCGTCGATCAGGAAGGCCGTTTCCTCGTTTTCGACCTCGACGTCCGAGAGGACGATCTCACGGACGTCCGCGAGTTCCTCGACGGCCTCCTCCTCGGAGAGGTTTCCCTCTTCGTGGGCGCCGATGATCTTCGCGACGGCGATGGCGGCGTCGTCCTGCAGGTTGAGCAGCAGGCGTGCGGAGTCCTCGTCCTCGGGATCGATCTCCTCGTCCTTCAGCCGGTCGATCCAGTTCTGCCACCGTTCCTCGGAGTAGAACGCTTCTGGCGGGGTGCTCATACCGGACGGTGTCGACCCGCGTTCAAAGCCCTTTCTCTACTCGTCAAGGGTCCCGACCGTATCGATCCCGTAGACGTCTTCCGGAGTCTCGACGTGTGCACTCTGCATCGCCCCCTCGTAGCCCTCCTCGCGGAGCCACTTGACCCGTCGAGGCACCGTTTTGGGACCCATCACCGCGCCCGGTCGGTCGGGGTCATCGATGAAGTCCGTTTCCATCAGGAAGGGCTCGCCCGACTCGGCGGCCCGCCGGAGTTCGTCCTTATCACAGATGACGCTCGGAGTCGGGCCCTTCAGGCGGCCGTTCGCGTAGTGTTTCACGACGCGGTGGGCGGGCAAGCCACGGTCCTCGGCCCAGTCTGCGATCTCCGAGAGGTCCTCGCTGCCCTCCGTATGGAGTTGGACGGCACAGTCGTGTTCGGCCCCGAGCGCCAGCGCGTGTTTCAGCGTCTCGTTCGAGGCGTCCCAGACGGCGTCGCTCACCTCGTAGTGAGGACGACCCGATTTGAGCCCCAGCGCCTCCCCATCGAGGTACTCGCTCGCGAGATCCAGTCCCGCGCGCATGATCTCTCCGGCGTCCTCGGGTGCGTGGCCCGCCTCCGTTAGTTGTGAGACCAGTCCCGGATGCACCCCGAGGACCGGCCACGCGCGTCCCGAAAGCACATCGTTCGCGTCCGCAACGGCCCCAAGGGTCGTCTCGAAGACGTGTCGGAAGTCGTCGCCCGAGTCGGGGAGGTCGCCGAGATGCCACGAGGGTTTGTTGACGACGAGCAGGTGGGTGCCCCCCGAGCGCGAGAAGTCTTTGACGGCCTCGATCCCGCGGCCGTGATCGGGGTCGAGATGCATGTGGTCGTCGAGAATCGGCTCCATACACGTCCTTCTCGTGCGCGCCCGAAAGACCTCCGTATCACGTATCGCCGTCGAGCAGGATCGCCTCCTGGGCGGCGTTGCGAAGCGCGTCCGAGCGCCCGTAGGTCCCCGGCGCGACGGCGATCGTGTGGATCCCCTGTTTTGCGGCCTTCTCGATGACGGGCTTGAAATCGGTATCCCGCGAGACGATCATCAGGGTATCGACGGCATCGGTGTAGACGAGTTCGGTGGCGTCGATCGCGAGTTTCACGTCGACGTCGCCGCTGGTGATGATTACCTCGTAGCCACGGGCTTCTGCGGCCTGGATCAGCCCGGGGGTCGCGTGTTCGTCGAGATACAGTCGGGTCGCGACGAGCGTTCCGGCGTCATCGCCGACGGCCCGCACGTCGTCCAGATCCACGTCGAACTCGTCCCTGAGGACGTTCGGCCCGTCGACGAGCAACCCGACCCGTCGGCTCTCGGATCGTCCGCCCCGGAGTCGTCTCACGGCCCGTCGGAGACCCCCTACCATGTCACAGATACCGTCGAGGTGGGCCAAAACCGTATCGAAGTCCCGCCGGTGGGACGGGGCCGAAGGGAAACCATTAGCCCCCCGCGCGTGAGGTGTGGGATATGTCCGACCGAAAACCGCCGCTGTACGTGAGCCACGAGGAGCGGGGTGCGACGTTCACCCCTTTCGGCGGGTGGGAAATGCCCGTCGAGTTCGATTCCATTCGAGCGGAACACGAGGCCGTCCGCGACTCGGCCGGGATCTTCGACGTTTCGCACATGGGCGAGATCGAGGTCTCGGGCCCCGACGCCGCCACGCTGCTCCAGAGGCTGACGACCAACGACGTTGAGTCCATTTCCATAGGAAACGCTCAGTACTCGACGATCACCGATACCGATGGCACCATCCTCGACGACACCGTGATCTACCGGCTCGACGAGGGGGAGTTCCTCTTCATCCCCAACGCGGGTCATGATGAACAGATGGAGGAACGATGGATCGAGCACCGCGACGAATGGGGGCTCGACTGCGCGGTCGAGAACACTACTGACAAATGGGCGATGTTCGCGATCCAGGGGCCCGAGGCGGAGGCCCTCGTTTCCGACGCGGCGGGCGAGGAACTGCGGGATCTGGGCCGGTTCTCGATCACCGAGGCGGAGGTCGCGGGCACGGACTGTCTGCTCGCCCGGACGGGTTACACCGGCGAGGACGGGTATGAGGCACTGGTTCCGTGGAATTCTGCTGAGCGAGTCTGGACGGAGTTCGACTGCCAGCCCTGCGGGCTCGGCGCACGCGACACCCTCCGGATCGAGGCCGGATTCCTGCTGTCGGGCCAGGACTTCGATCCCGAGGAGAACCCGCGGACCCCTTACGAGGCTCGAATCGGCTTTGCGGTCGACCTCGATACCGAGTTCGTGGGCCGGGACGCGCTTGTGCGCGTCGAGGAGGACGGCCCCGAGGAGCTGTTCGTCGGCGTGCGCTTGGAGGAACGTGGAGTCCCGCGCCACGGCTACGAGATCGTCACCGACGGCGAAGTCGTCGGCGAGATCACGAGCGGGACGATGAGCCCCACCCTCGGCGAGCCGATCGGGTTGGGCTACGTGCCAACCGAATACGCCGAGACGGGAACCCACGTTTCGGTGCGGATCCGCGGAGCGGACAAAAGGGCAAGGATTGAAACCCCCGGCTTCCTCGGTGATAGGTAATGAGCTTCGAGATACCCGACGAGCTGTACTACCTCGAATCGCACGAGTGGATCGACCCCGATACTGGTAGGATAGGAATCAGCGAGTTCGCACAGGACGAACTGGGCGACGTGGTGTTCGTCGAACTCCCCGACGAGGGTGACGAACTCATCCACGAAGAGGAGTTCGGCGTCGTCGAGTCGATCAAGGCCGTCTCGGACCTCTATTCGCCCGCCGACGGCGAGGTCACGGCGGTCAACGAGGCGCTGTTCGACCGGCCCGAACTCGTCAACGATGACCCCTTCGGCGAGGGCTGGATGCTCGAACTCGACGTCGAGGGCGACCTCGACGGACTGCTCTCGGCCGAGGAGTACGCGGATCAGATCGAGTAGCGAACGGACGGATAGCCGAAACCCCGCCGTTCATGTACTCGTACCCGTAAGACCCGCTATGAACCGGCGGACAGACGTCACGCTTTTCACGAGATATGACAGCACCAAATAGCCGCGGCAGTCCCTTCGCACCACACACCGACGAGGAGACGGCCGCGATGCTCGAAGCGGTCGGCGCGGAAAGCGTCGAGGACCTCTTCGACATCCCCGAGTCGGTGCGCTTCGACGGTGAGTTCGGGATCGAACCGCGCGGCGAGCGCGAACTGCGGGCGGAGACCCGCACCCTGCTCGGCCGCAACGAGGATCTGGTCGAGTTCCTCGGCCGGGGTCACTACGACCACTACGTCCCCTCGCTGGTCGATCACCTCTCGGACCGCTCCGAGTTCCTCACGAGCTACACCCAGTACCAGCCCGAGATCACACAGGGATTTCTCCAAGTGCTCTTCGAGTACCAGTCGATGCTGGTCGAGCTAACTGGACTCGAAATCGCGAACTGCTCGATGTACGACGCCGCGACGGCGTTAGGCGAGGCCGCGACGCTCGCCGACCGGGT
>NZ_RDQG01000019.1 GCF_003697815.1 Halalkalicoccus subterraneus
GGCTGGGATCTAGTCGGTATGACCGCGATCCCGGAGGCGAAACTCGCCCGTGAAGCCGAGATCGCCTACGCCACCGTCGCGGGCGTCACCGACTACGACGTCTGGAAGGAGGACAGCGAGGTCACCCTCCAGGAGGTCCTCGAAAACGCGGAAAGGAACCAGACGGCGATCAAAGCCGTCGTCGAGGAGGCGATCCGAACCCTTCCCGAGGACCACGAGTGTGCGGCTCACACCTCCCTCGAAGGGACGGTCAACACGCCCACGGACGCGATCCCCGAGGAAACGAGGAAACGGGTCGAACCGCTCGTCGGCGACTACCTCTGAGTCCGATACGGCGAGCGCCCCCCGACGGTTGTGCTGCCGGTCGATCCGTCGATACCGACCCCATCACGAAACCGGTGACCGCTCTACTTCCCGCGGACGTAATCGAGCGCCGAGACGAACTCCTCGGGATCGACGTGACCCTCGGTTTCGGTCAGGCGCTCGCGGAGTTTTGTGGGTGTCATACTCTGCCATACTATGCCGTCCCTAATAAAACTACTGTCACGTGGTACCACGGTACAGAACTCAGCCCGCAACCGCTTCGCTTCCCTCGGCGGCAGCGGGGTTCTGAACCCAGAGGTCGCCGAAGAGGTCGTCCTGTTCGAGGCGGACCTGTCCGCGGTGGGCCAGAAAGAGCAGCGCGAGGAACGTCTCGACGCGTGATCCGCCGGCGGAGTCGATCTCCGAAAACAGCACTTCCTCGCGCCCGGAGCTGTACTGTTCGTCCAGCACGTCGTAGACTCGCGTGATCGTCTCCTCGATGTCCTCGCCGTGAGCAGTACCAGTGACGTCCTCGGCGGTGGGCTCCTCCTCGGCGCGGAACTCGTCCGCCGAGTGGTAATCCAGCGTCTGGGTACCGCGCTGGAAGCCCTTCGGCGAGCCGGAGGTGTCGTACTCACGCGACTCCTTCCACCACGAGTCGCGTTCGGCCTCCCGGAGTTCTCTCACCAACTCGTCGAGCGTCTCGGGCGACCCGCGCGCCTGTTTCCGGTCGAGCCGGCGCTCCATCTCGCGTTCGAGATCCGCGATCGGATCCTCAGGGAACGATTCCTCACCCATTCCGCCGCCTATCCCCATCTCGGCCTCCCAGTCCTCGAACTCCTCTGTCTCGTCCTCGGCGAGCAGCTCGTCGCTCTTCATCCGCAACAGGACGCTCGCATAGAAGAGCGCACGACCCGAGGTTCGGAGATCCGTCCCGTCGAGCTTCGCGAGGAAGGCGTCGGTCACCTCGACGATGTCGATGTCCCAGGGCTCGATCTCACCTTCCTCTGCGAGTTGGACCAACAGCTCGACGGGCTCGCTTTCCGCGTCGGCGTCCGGATCCGTCGGCGGGACGATCTCAGTCATCGGCGGTTGCGGCCTCCTCGTCCTCGCCGGTGCCCGCTAGGTCTATTCCGGTGACGCTGCTGACGTTGTTGCCCTGCATGGTGACGCCGATGGCGCGCTCGGAGCGTTCGAGCATCGCCGAGCGGTGCGAGACGACGATGAACTGGGCCTCGTCGGCGAGTTCGTCGACCAGTTCTCCCACGCGGTCGGCGTTCGCCGCGTCGAGGAACGCGTCGATCTCGTCGAGCGCGTAGAAGGGCGCGGGGTTGTATCGTTGAATGGCGAAGATGAACGCGAGCGCCGTTAGGGACTTCTCGCCGCCGGACATGGCGTCGAGCCGTTGGATGGGCTTGTCGCCGGGTTGGGCCTTCATCGTCAGCCCGCCCTCGAAGGGGTCGTCCTCGTCTTCGAGATGGAGTTCGCCAGTGCCCGCCGACAACCGGGAAAAGATGTCCTGGAACTGCTCGTCGATCGACCGGTAGGCGTCCATGAACGTCTCGCGCTTCTGGCGTTCGTAGGAGTCGATTCTGTCAGTAATCCCCTCTCGCTCCTCGACGAGTACCTCCTTGCGGTCGGTGAGCTCCGAGAGTTCACCCTCGACCCGGTCGTATTCGTCGATCGCGAGCATGTTCACCGGCTCTAAGGCCTCCATCTCGCTTCCGAGCTCCTCGATGCGCTCCTCGACCGTGTCGTGATCGGGGACCTCCTCGGGATCGTACTCGCCGACCTCGCGTTCGAGATCCGCGATGTCCGTTTCGAGCCCGCGGGCGCTCGCTTGCAGCCCCTCGAGGCGACTCTCGACCGACCCGACTCGCTCTCTTTTCGCGTCGCGCTCGTCGGTCGCCTCCCCGAGCGTCCCCCGGAGCTCGCGGCGTTCCGCCTTCTTCTCCGTGAGCTCTTCTTCGAGCTCCTCGACGGCCTCGCGTTTCCCTTCGAGGCGCTCTTCCTGTTCCTCGATTCCGGCCTCGAACTCCTCGATGCGGCTTTCCTGCTTCTCGATGCGCTCCTCGGCGCTCGTCGCCTGTTCGTCCAGATCCGAGATGGCGTTCTCGGCGTACTGCTTCTCGAGCTGGCGTTCGTTGAGACGCCCGTCGTGCTCGTCGAGTTCGCTCTCCAACGCGTCGATCTCGTCGTCGATCGCCTCGAGTTCGGCGGTGAGCTCGGGGATCTCCGAGTCCGCGAGCTCCCCTTCGAGCTCCTCGATTTCGTCCTCTAACTCCTCGATTTCCCTCGTGGCCTCCGAGATCTCCTCCTCGATCTCACCCATGCGCTCGTCGACGTCGCCGCGAGCGTCCTCCAGTTCCCCGATCTCCTCCACGAGCCGTTCGGCCTTCGACTCGCGTTCCTCGATGGCCTCGCGTTTCTTCCCGATCGCGCCATCGATCTCACGGACCTGCTCTGTGGCCTCCGTCTTGCGGTCACGGGCGCTCTCGAGGCGGTCCTCCGCGTCTCGGAGGTCGGCGCGAACGGATTCGCGCCGGTCCTGCAGGTCGGTGATCGTCTCGGCGACCCGTTCCAGCTGTCCCTTGCCCGACTTCGAGAACGAATACCGAGAGCCCGACCGGCTCCCGCCGGTCATCGCACCGCTCTTCTCGACGAGTTCTCCCTCCAACGTCACGAGCCGGTACTTGCCCATCAGGTCCCGTGCGGTGTCGACGTCCTCGACGACGAGCGTATCACCCAGAACGTACGAGAAGATCCCCGCGTAGGCGTCGTCGAAGTCGACGAGGTTGTACGCGAAGTCGACCACGCCCTCCGCGCGCGGCGGCGCCGAGAGCGAGCGGCTTCGCATTTCAGTGAGGGGAAGGAACGTCGCCCGGCCGGCGTTGCGCGATTTCAGGTGTTCGATACAGCGCTGGCCGACCCCGTCGTCGTCGACCACGACGTTCGCGAGCCGGCCGCCCGCCGCGGTCTCGCACGCGGTGGCGTACCGCGAGTCGACGCCTCCTAATTGGCCGACGGTGCCGTGGACCCCGTCCATGCCCGCGTTGAGGATCGTCGAGACCGCCCGGCCATACGAGGAGTCGCCGCTCTCGCCGGCCTTCGCCTCGAGCTCCGCGTACTCCTGTTGTTTTCCCTGGAGGTCGTCCTCAATGCCATCGAGTTCTTTCTGGAGCTCCCGCTTCTCCTCCTTGAGGTCCTCGACCACCGCGTCGATCTGCTCGCGGTTCTTCACGGCCCGTTCGCGCTCGTCCCCCAGATCGTCGATCTCGGACTCGATTTCGGGCACCGCTTCGAGCGTCTCCTCGCGTTCGTTCTCCTTCTCGCCGATCGCGTTCGAGCGCCGGCGGGCCTCGTCGAGCAGGCGGTCCTGCTCGCGCTGGTGTTCGTTTCGCTCGTCGCGCGACGCCTCGAGAGCGGCCTTTTTCTCCCGCAGATCGGCCTTCAGCTCGTCGAACTCCGTGTCGACGTCCTCGATTGCTGCTTCGATCTCCTCCCGCTCGGCCTCCTTCTCCTGGATGTCGGCCTTCACGGAGGCCTTCTCCAACTTTGTCTCGCGGATCTCCGTATCGAGGTCGGCGATCGTCTCTTCTTTCTTATCGATCCCGACGAACGCCTCCTGTCGATCGCTCTCGGCCTCGCTTATCGCCTCCTCCGCGTTCTCGATTCTGTCCTCGAACCGGCTGATCTCGCCTTTGATCCCCTCGATATCGCGTTTGATCTCCAACTGTTCGTCCTCGCCCTTGCGCTCGATCTCGGCGTTTAAGTCCTCCAAATCCTCCTGAAGCCGGGTCACTGCGCCCTGCTTCTCGTCGAGTTCTCGACGGAGCTCGTCGAGTTTCCCCTGCTTTTGCTCGATCCGGCTCTCCTTGGCGTCGAGTTCGGCGCGTTTTTCCTCGAGCTCGGCTGCCTTCAGATACCCTTCGAACTCCTCTTTCTCGTCGCGAAGCGACTGGTACTCGAGTGCGGTCTCGCGCTCGTCAGCGAGCTGGTCCAGTCGATCCTGTTTCTCTTCGATGCGCAGCTCGGCCTCCTCGATGCGTTCTGTGACGGTTTCGAGCTCCTCGAAGGCCGACTCCTTTTTCGCGTCGAACTCCGCGACGCCCGCGATCTCGTCGATGATCTCGCGGCGCTGGCCGGCGGTCATGTTGATGATGCCGGTGACGTCGCCCTGCATGACGACGTTGTAGCCCTCGGGGGTGACGCCCGCCTGTGCGAGCAGGTCCTGGATGTCAGAGAGGTTTACTGAACGATCATTGAGGTAGTAGTACGAGTAGTAGTTGTCCTCGGTGCGTTTCACCCGCCGCCGGACGGAGACCGTCTCGGCGTCGCCGATGTCCTCGCTGCCGGTGGCGCTGACGACCTGCTCTCGTGCGAGCGTACCGTCCGAGTTGTCCAGCACGACCTCGACGCTGGCCTCACGAGGGCCCGCCTGCTCGCTTTCGCCGTCGTGGCCGGGGTTGTAGATCAGGTCCGTGAGCTTCTCGGCGCGGATCCCGCGCGCTCTGGCGAGGCCAAGGGCGAACAACACGCTGTCGATGATGTTCGACTTGCCCGAGCCGTTCGGGCCGCTGACGGTTGTGAAGTCCTCGTAGAACGGGATGCGGGTCTTCCTGCCGAAGCTCTTGAAGTTCTCAAGAACCAGCTCTCGGATGTGCATGGTGTGCGGGGCGCGAGCTACGCGACGATGATGTCGGTTGCTGCGTCGTCTTCCGGTTCTTCCTCCTCGCTCCTATCGCTTTCGACTCCGACCTCGCGGGTCTCGACGTCCGTTTCGGCCTCGTGATGGGCTTCAAGGGTGCGGATCCGTTCGTTGGCCTCGACCAGCTCCTCGGTGAGTCCCCGTACCGTGGCTTCGAGCTCCTCGACCCGCGTCTCGAGATCCTCGACTCTGTTCGACATACACCCATTACCTCGCCCGGCGGACATAAACCTGCGTCAGACACGTATCCCTTATCCAACCGTTCGGCCGAGCGCGCTCTCCCGGTAGCCTTTATGCGATCGACGCCGAAGCCCGCACAATGACTGCGCAGGCGACCCAACAGCGCGATCTCACGGTCGTGATCGGGTTGGAGGTCCACGTCCAGCTCGAAACCGACACGAAGGTGTTCTGTGGCTGTTCGACCGATCTCGCGGACGCCGACCCCAACACCCACACCTGCCCGACCTGTCTCGGCCTGCCGGGGGCGCTGCCCGTGCTCAACGAGGCGGCCGTCGAGTCGGCCGTGAAGCTGGGCAAGGCGATCGACGCCGAGATCCCCCAGCAGACGCGCTTTCACCGCAAGAACTACTACTACCCCGACCTGCCGAAGGACTTCCAGATCACCCAGTACGACGCCCCGATCTGCCAGGACGGGCGCTTGGAGATCGGCGTCGAGGGCGAGCGCCGCGAGATCGGAATCGAGCGCGCGCACTTGGAGGAGGATCCGGGTAGCCTCCAGCACGCCGGAGGCAACATCGAGACCGCCGAACACACCCTCGTCAACTACAACCGCGCGGGGGTTCCGCTGATGGAGATCGTCACCGAACCCGACTTCCGAAGCCCGAAGGAGACGCGCGCGTTCCTTGCGAAACTCGAAGAGGTCCTCGAGTATCTGGGGGTCTTCGACAGCACGCGCGACGGCTCGCTGCGCATCGACGCGAACATCTCGCTGGTGCCCGGCGAGGAGGTCGAGGAGAGCGGCGCGATCGGTGCAGCGACCCTCGCGGCGGCAAACCGCACGGAGGTGAAGAACATCTCCAGTCACAAGGGCGCCGAGAAGGCGCTGGCCTACGAGGTGACCAGACAGAGAAACGCCCGCAGGCGGGGCCGGGAGATCGAACAGGAGACGCGCCACTGGGACGAGTCCCGCGGCATCACCGTCTCGATGCGCTCGAAGGAGGACGAAAAGGACTACCGGTACTTCCCGGAGGCCGACCTCCCGGTCCTCAAGGTGGCCGACTGGACGGAGTCGATCGACATCCCCGAACTACCCGAGGCTCGCCGCGAGCGCTTCCGCGAGGAGTACGGACTGGACGCGGAGGCGGCTTCGAAGCTCACCTCGACGAAACAGGTCGCGGACTTCTACGAGGACGTCGCCAGCGACTTCGATCCCGGCCTGGCGGCGACGTGGGTCGCCGACGACCTCCTGGGCGAGCTCAACTACCGCGACATGCGGATCGCGGACATCGAGGGCCGTCTCGACGACGTGCGCCGGCTGATCGAACTCGTCGACGAGGGGTTGATCACCGCGAAGAACGCCCGCGAGGTCGTTCTCAGAGAAATGCTCGATTCGAGGACCGACCCCGACGCCGTGGTCGAATCGGAGGGGTTGGGAAAGACCGACGACGAGGCGGTCGCCGCGGCCGTCGAGGAAGCCATCGAGGAGAACCCCGAGGCGGTCGCGGACGTCGAGGCCGGCGACGACGGTGCGATCAACTTCCTCGTCGGACAGGTGATGGGAAAAACGGGCGGCAGCGCCGACCCCGGTCGAGTCAATCAGTTGCTCCGCGAGCGACTGTAATCGGCGGCGTTATACGAGCGCCAGCGCGGCGTCGAAGACGAACTGTACGCTCATCATGCAGGCTTCGCCCATCGGTTCTATCATCTCCAGTTCCACGTTCGAGACGGATTCTTCGCTCGCCATGCGTTCAGGTACCCCTCCGAGCGCGGTAATACCTGTCGGTCGATTCCCCGGACGACGGGGTGAACCACTATGTCGCTCGCGGTCGAAGGTGTCCGTGTATGTCCGATACGATGTCCGACGAGCAGGACCTGTCGCGCAACGAAGTCGCGGACCACCTCCAGACGCTGGCCCGAGAGATCCGTGGGGAGGGGCCCGCGGACGTCACGGTCGGCAACAAGAGCGTCGCGCTCGATCCCGCCTCGGTGATCGAGTACGACATCGCCGTCGAGGAACGCTCGCCGATGCTCGGTGGCGAGCGCGAGGCGATCACCGTCACCCTCGACTGGGAGGTCGAATCGACGGAGTAACGCTCACCCGTCCGGGGTTCGGTCCGCCAGCACGACGTTGAGAACGACGCCGACCAGCAGGATGTGGGCCCCGAAATACAGCCACAACAGGAACAGCACCGTCCCGCTGATCACGCCGAAGACCGCCGTGATGACCGACATCGAGACGTAGACCCGAAACAGCACCTGCAACAGCGCCCAGCCGACCGCCGCGAACACCGCCCCCGGAAGCACCTCCTGTGGCGTGACGTCGGCGTCGGGGAGCACGTAGTACAGCGGGAAGAAGACGGCGAACAGCCCGCAGACGAGCAACAGCGGGTCGAGTACGGTCAAGTACCTGATCTCCGGCACGAGCGTGAACGCGGCGGCCGTTGCGATGGCTCCCACGATCGCGACCACGATCGCGGTCACGACGAGGAGCCCGTCACGGATCCGTTCGCGAAGCGGTGTCTCGCCCGGATCTGTCCCGTAGATCGCGGCGAACGCGACGTCGAGGCTCAGGAACATTCTCAACGCGGCCCAGACCAACACGACCAGTCCGATGAGGGAACTCCCGACCCAGCCGGTCGCCTCGGTGAGGGTGGTCGCGATCAGGTCCTCGCCCGCGGGGCTGAGATACAGCCGGGTCAACGCGAGCAGGTAGCTCGCGATGGTCTCGCCGGCGAACAGCGTGGTCGCGACCAACACGAGCAACAACAACGGTACCAGCGAGACGAACGCGTAGAACGCGAGGCTACCGGCCAGAAACTGGAGGTTCCGTCGGCGACTCTCCTCGACGATCGCGCGTATCACGGCTATCCCTTTCCCCCATCTCATCCCGCCGTCCATTGTCGACCGTCGGGGAAGGGGGTTCCGGTCGCCGGACCCTGCTAGAGCCGTCGATCGACGCGAAACGTTTAGGACTCGTCTCGGCGTAGCGCCTACAAATCGGGCCATGGATCTGATCATCACCGAGAAGGACAACGCCGCCCGCCGGATCGCCGCCATCCTCAGCGGCGACTCCGCCGAGGTCGAGCGCCAGAACGGCGTCAACGTCTACCGTTGGGGCGGCACGCGCTGTATCGGGCTGTCGGGCCACGTCGTCGCCGTCGACTTCCCGTCGGAGTACTCGGACTGGCGCGACGTCGAGCCCGTCGAACTGATCGGCGCGGACGTCGAGAAAACCCCTACTCAGGAGAACATCGTCCGTACTGTCCGGCTGCTTGCCCGCGATGCGAACCGAGTGACGATCGCGACCGACTACGACCGCGAGGGCGAGCTCATCGGTAAGGAGGCCTACGAGATCGTCCGCGACGTCAACGAGGAGAGCGAGATCGACCGGGTGCGGTTTTCCTCGATCACCGAGGGCGAAGTCAAGAGCGCGTTCGACGAACCCGACGAGATCGACTTCGATCTGGCCGCGGCGGGCGAGGCTCGCCAGATCATCGACCTCGTTTGGGGCGCGGCGCTGACCCGCTTTCTCTCGCTTTCGGCCCGCCAGCTCGGCGACGACTTCATTTCAGTAGGAAGGGTCCAGACGCCCACACTCAAACTGATCGTGGATCGCGAACGCGAGATCGAGGCGTTCGACCCCGAGGCCTACTGGGAGATCTTCGCCGACGTCGCCAAAGCTGAGGAGAGCTTCGATGCCCAGTACTACTATTTAGACGAGGACGACAACGAGGCCGAACGCGTCTGGGACGAGAAGCGCGCCGAAACGGTCTACGAGGAACTGGGCGGGGCGAACGAGGCCGGCGTCGAGTCCGTCTCCCGGCGGACCCGCACCGACGCGCCGCCCGCGCCGTTCAACACCACGCAGTTCATCCGCGCGGCGAGTTCGATCGGCTACTCCGCGAAACGCGCGATGAGCATCGCCGAGGACCTCTATACGGCGGGCTACATCACCTATCCTCGTACCGATAACACGGTCTACCCCGAGGACCTCGACCCTCGGGAGTTGCTCGATGCGTTCACCGGGAACCGGACCTTCGGCGAGGACGCCGAATCACTGCTTGAGAGCGACGAGATCAACCCCACCGAGGGCGACGAGGAGACGACCGACCACCCGCCGATCCACCCGACCGAGGAGCTGCCGACGAAGGGCGAGCTTTCGGATGCCGAGTGGGAGGTCTACGAACTCGTCGTGCGACGCTTCTTTGCGACCGTCGCCGACTCGGCGCGCTGGGAGCACCTCAAGGTCGTCCTCGAAGTAGGTGAGCACCGTCTGAAGGCAAACGGCAAGCGCCTCGTCGAGCCGGGCTATCACTCCGTCTACCCCTACTTCAGCACGAACGAGAACTTCGTTCCCGACGTCGAAGAGGGCGAAACGCTCGCGCTCACCGAGGTTCGAATCGAGGACAAGGAGACTCAACCACCGAGGAGATACGGCCAGTCGCGCCTGATCGAGACGATGGAGTCGATGGGGATCGGGACCAAGAGTACGAGACACAACACGATCGAGAAGCTCTACGACCGGGGCTACATCGAGAACGACCCGCCCCGTCCCACCAAGCTGGCGACGGCGGTCGTCGAGGCCGGCGAGGAGTACGCCGACCGGGTGGTAAGCGAGGCGATGACCGCCCAATTGGAGGACGACATGCAGGCGATCGCCGCCGGCGAGAAGGACCTGGACGAAGTGGCCGGCGAGTCCCGAGAGATGCTCGAACGGGTGTTCGACGACCTGATGGAATCCCGGGAGGAGATCGGCGACCACCTCCAGAAGTCACTGAAGGCCGACAAGACGCTGGGACCCTGCCCCGAATCGGGCCACGACCTGCTGGTTCGGCGCTCGCGGCAGGGCTCGTACTTCGTCGGCTGTGACGGCTACCCCGACTGCGAGTACACCCTGCCGCTTCCCAACACGGGTAAGCCGCTCATTCTGGACGAGACCTGCGAGGAACACGACCTGCGTCACATGAAGATGCTCGCCGGTCGGGGCACGTTCGTCCACGGCTGTCCCCAGTGTAAGGCCGACGAGGCCGACGAGGAGGAGGACCGGATCATCGGGGCGTGTCCCGAGTGCGGGGCGGGCGCGATCCCGCCGGCCGAGCGCGACGGGGAGGACCCCGAGGCGACCGCCGAGAACGGCCAGCCCGTCGAGGCCGACGGCGGGGAACTCGCGATCAAGCAACTCCGAAACGGCTCGCGGCTCGTCGGCTGTACGCGCTATCCCGACTGCGAGTACTCGTTGCCGCTGCCCCGGCGTGGTGACATCGAGATCACCGACGACCACTGCGAGGAACACGGTCTCCCCGAGCTACTGGTGCATTCGGGCGACGAACCGTGGGAGCTTGGCTGTCCGATCTGTAACTACCGGGAGTACCGGGAGCGCGAGAGCGACTCGGGGACCGACCTCGAATCCATCGAGGGCGTGGGCGCGAAGACCGCCGAGAAGCTCGCCGCCGCGGGCGTCGAGAGCGTCAGCGACCTGCAGGACGCCGAGGCGGAGACGGTCGCAGACGAGGTCGATGGGGTCAGCGTTGACCGGGTTCGAAAGTGGCAGGCCAAAGCCGGCTGAGGGTCGTCAGTCCACGGTTCCTCACTCCACGGTTTCGCTACGCGGATCGAACTCGTACTCGCGAAGCGTGTCGGGATCGATCTCGTCGAGGACGCGCTCGTGGGTCGCTTCGAGCACGATCCGTGGTGCGTATCCAGCCTCGCGGGCCTCGACCCAGCGGGGCAGACAGAGACACCACCGGTCACCCGGTTCGAGCCCCGGAAAGTCCAGTTCGGGCTGGGGGGTCACGAGGTCGTTCCCCTGTGCCTTGCTGAACTCGAGGAACTCCTCGCTCAGTACCGCACAGACCTCGTGGCGACCCGGATCCCGTTGGAGGTGCCGACAGTGGCCATCTCGGAGAAAGCCGGTCTCCGGCTCGGCGCTACAGGGGCGGAGTTCGGTGCCGTAGACGTTTCGGTCGGGTTCGTCGCTCATGGGCGGGCCTTCGGTCGGCGGGGGGAAAACGGTGGCTGCTCCGGACGGCCGCCTCATCGTCGTGACACCCCGAACCCCACCGAAGGGGTTTTAGCGCGTCCTTCGAATTGCAGTGGTATGAGCGCGCCGTGGACCGACTGGGATCACATCGTCAAGATCGATCCCGACAAGGACCTCGCCGAGGGGGACACGTTCGAGGACGTCTGCCGGACGGGGACCGACGCCATCGAGATCGGGGGGACGCTGGACATGACCGAGGAGAAGATGCAGCAGGTGATCGACGCCTGCGCGAAGTACGACGTCCCGCTGTATCAGGAACCCTCGAACCCCGCGGTCGTCGTCGAGGACGAGGCGCTCGACGGCTATCTCGTTCCGACCGTCTTCAACGCGGGCGACGTCTCGTGGGTCGTCGGCGCGCACAAGGAGTGGGTCCGGATCAGCGACATCGACTGGGATCGCACCTACACCGAGGCGTACATCGTGCTCAACCCCGAGGCGAGCGTCGCCCAGCTCACCGAGGCGAACTGCGATCAGTCCGCCGAGGACGTCGCGGCCTACGCGGAGGTCGCAGAACGCCTGTTCGGCCAGCCGGTCGTTTACATCGAGTACTCGGGCACGTTCGGCGACCCGGAGAAGGTCCGGGCCGCAAGCGAGGCGATAGAGGAGGCGACCCTCTTTTACGGCGGCGGCATCGGCGACTACGAGTCGGCGAACACGATGGCCGAGTACGCCGACGTGATCGTCGTCGGGAACCTGCTACACGAGGCGGGCTGTGGGGCGGTCGAGAGGACCGTCGAGGGGGTCCGCGACGCCCGGTCCGAGGTTCCGAACCGCTGGTAGGCCCGATATCAAAACGTTGAGTAGGTTACCACCGATACATCTCCCACGGGGAACTCGTCGGTGTTCGAGGACGCCCGTCGCGCTCGGGACGATTCCAACGGTCGACACCGACCTCAGTAGTATGACAGGCACTCATCCGACCAACGTCGTCCTCATCACGGTCGATTCGCTTCGCGCCGACGCGATCGACCCGTACGCCGACGGAGGTCATACACCGACGTTGCAACGGCTCGCCGACCGGGGGACCGTGTTCGAACACGCCTTCGCCACCGGCAACTGGACCCCGTTTTCCTTCCCGGGGCTGTTGGCCTCGCGGCCGGTGTTCGCCGATTCGGGGACGATCGGCGTCACCGAAAGCGAGACGCTCGCCGAGACGCTCGCCGGGGCCGGGATCCGGGCGGGGGGGTTCAACGCCGCGAACGGCTTTCTCACCGACCACTGGGGCTACGACAGCGGGTTCGACGAGTTCGAGTCCTTCGTCGCCGACGCCGGCTCGTTCTACGGGCAGTATCTCGCGGCCCACCCGACCGTCGAGGCGTGGCTCCAACTGGCGAGCGCGCCGGTTCGCCGGCTCGTCTCGCGGGCTCGCGGGGGCGACGACGACCGGCCCTTCATGGACGCCTCGCGGATGGTCGACGTCGAGCACCGCGCGCGGGCGTTCATCGAGGACCGCCAGGAGCCCTTCTTCCTCTGGATCCACTACATGGACACGCACACCCCCTACGCGCCCGCACCCAGACACTTCCGGGAGGTCTCCTCCTCGACGCTCGGGACCCCACAGATGATACTGGCTCACGCGCGTGCGGGCCTCGGGCGGGAGGTCGGCGACCGGACGCTGTCCGATCTGCGGACGCTCTATCGGGCGACGGTTCGGCAGGTCGACGCGAGCATCGAACGCGTGCTCGGGACGCTTGCCGACAGCGGCCTGCGCGACGAGACCGCGATCGTCGTCGCCGGCGATCACGGCGAGGAGTTCCAGGACCACGGCCACCTCGCGCACTACCCCAAGCTCTACGACGAACTCATCCACGTACCGTTGCTGATCGACGCTCCGGGAACCGAACCCGGCCGGGTCGAGGGAGCCGTCGGATTGGACGCCGTTCCGCCGACGGTCTGTGACCTGTTCGGCGTCGCCCCGCCCGATTCGTGGTCGGGCACCTCGCTCGTCGACGCCCTCGGCGGGGCGGAACTCGACGACGAGCCGGTGGTGTCGGTGACCGTCCGCGGCGAGGAGGTCACTCAGCAGCCGATTCCGCGGGACCTCGCGGACGGCGAGCTGCTGGTGAGCGCGCGCACGGCCGCGTGGACCTACATTGAGAACGCGGAAACCGGCGAACGGGAGCTGTACCACCGCCCCTCGGACCCCACCCAACAGCGCGACCTTTCCGTGGATCCCTCCCGTGAGCAGGCGGCGGCGATCGACCGGCTGCGCCCGTCGGTGACGTCCCGGATCGGACTGCTCGACGGGACGTCCGCCGACAACGGGATGACCGAACCGGACGGAGAGCTCGAAGCACGACTCGAGGCGCTTGGATATCGATAGTATGGTTCGGGCACTGCTCCGCGAACTCGCCGGCGGGCGGTTCGCGGTCCGAATCAGGCGATTCGTCGCCGTCGGTGCGGTCGCGGCGGGGGTTCAGACGCTGCTTCTGGGCGGGTTCGTCGAGTACGCCGGCCTCCACTACCTGCTCGCGGCGACGGTCGCAATCGAGATCACGATCGTCTTCCAGTACGTGCTCAACAACCTCTGGACCTTTCGAGCGGTCAAGAACACGGGCCGGGGCGAGTTCTTTCACGGACTGCTCAAGACAAACATCGTCCGCGGATCGGCGATCCCGATCCAGCTCGCGGTCCTCTATGGGATCGTCACGTGGTCGGGGATCGCGTACCTGATCGCGAACGGGATCGCCATCCTCGTCAGCGGGATCTACCGGTACGTGCTCGATGCCCGGTGGACGTGGGACGTCTGAGACCACGACCGGATGAGCGAAATGGCCGGGCTTAAGTCCCGCTTCGCTCAACGGGAGGTATGGAAAACCGAACCTACACCGCCGAGGCCGAGCCCGGCGAGACCGCCACGGTCGCGGGCTGGGTCCACGAGATCCGCGACCTCGGTGGCATCGCGTTTCTCATCCTTCGGGACAAATCCGGGAAGATCCAGATCAAGTTCGAGAAAGAGGAGATGGACGACGACCTCGTCGAGACGGGGCTCGACCTCTCCCGCGAGAGCGTGATCTCGGTGACCGGCGCGGTCGAGGAGGAGCCACGCGCACCCACTGGCGTCGAGGTCACGCCCGATGAACTCGACGTGATCGCCGAGGCCGAACCCGAACTCCCGCTCGACCCCTCGGGGAAGGTCGACGCCGAACTCTCGACGCGACTCGACAACCGGACGCTCGACCTCCGAAAGGAGGAGACGAAGGCCATCTTCGAGATTCGCGCCGAAATCCTCCGGGCGGTCAGGGAGAGCTTCCGCGAGATCGGCTGTACGGAGATCAACACGCCGAAGATCGTCGCCACAGGCACCGAGGGCGGCACCGAGCTGTTCCCGATCACCTACTTCGGACAGGAGGCGTTCATGAACCAGTCCCCGCAGCTGTTCAAGCAGCTGATGGTCGGCTCCGGGCTCGAACGCGTCTTCGAGGTCGGCCCGATCTTCCGCGCCGAGGAGCACAACACGCCCCGCCATCTCAACGAGGCGACGATGATCGACTTCGAGAGCGCCTTCATCGACCACGAGGAGGCGATGGACGCCTGCGAGCGCACCCTGCTCGCGGCTTATGAGGGCGTCGCCGAGAACTGCGAGGAGCAGCTCGAAACGCTCGGCTACGAAGACTTCGAGGTACCCGACGAAGCGTTCCCGCGACTCACGTATGAGGAGGCCATCGAGCGCATCAACGCGACGGGTGAGCTCGACGAGCAGCTCGTCTGGGGCGACGACCTCCCAACCGAGGCCGAGAAGGCGCTGGGACAGGACGTCGGCGGGCACTACTTCGTGACCGACTGGCCCAGCGAGATCAAGCCCTTCTACATCCAGGACTACGAGAACGGCGAACTCTCGAAGGGGTTCGACCTGATGCACCCACGAATGGAGTTGGTCTCGGGCGGGCAGCGCGAACACCGCTACGACCACCTCGTTGAGGGGTTCGAAGCCCAGGGGCTCGACCCCGCACAGTTCGAGTATTACACGAAGATGTTCAAGTACGGAATGCCGCCCCACGCCGGCTGGGCCTACGGCGTCGAGCGCCTCGTGATGACGATGCTCGACCTGGGCAACATCCGCGAGGCCGTTCTGTTCCCGCGGGATCGCCAGCGTCTGTCGCCGTAGCGATCGCGTGGGGGTTCGCGGGACCGTCGGTCCCGCCCAGTTCCTGCGAGATAGCCAGCGATCGAGTCCGTAGATGACGGCGCACCTGTCAAGCAGGAGCCAGCAGAGGTTTTATTCGCCGTTCGTCCCGAGGATGGGACGATGACTGATCTGAACGAGCAGGTGCTCGACGAGGCACGCCAGTACGGCGAGACGCTGACGACCCGCGAGCTACTGCTTCTCATCGAACGGGACCATCCCGGCGCGGGCGTCGACGAGGAGACGCTTGCCGCCTACGACGAGGCCATCGCGGACGACGACGTCCTCCCGTTCGCCGAGGGGCACCTCCGCTCGTCCGTCGACGAGAACCTCGTGACCGACGACCAGTGGCGCGATGCGGACACGTACTACGACGTGGGGGACGGGCGGATCAGCCTCTTTCCGAAGCGGTGGCACGATCGGCTCGCAGACAGCGACGACCTCCGCGAGTACGTCACGATCATCGAGGCGGCAAGCGCCGACGAGGATTCGGCCGCCGACCTCCCCCGCGGCGGCAACGGAACCGGCGTTCCCGAGAGCCTCCTGCTCGATGCGATGATCGCGATCGACGGTATCGACCGCGAGGCGGCGAAGGAACGCCTCGAACGCGAGCGCCGCGACGGTGACCTCGTCCAGGACGCGGACCAACACCCGGACGCGCGGGTCTACCTGTCCGAAGAGGCCGAGGAGATGCGCGACGACTGGCTCGATTACTGACGGCTCGCGATCCCATAGTGTCGGCGTTCGTATCGGTATCATACTAACGACTGATCGTGGGCGGACCGGCGATTCGAGCGGCATTTATCGCCGACGCTGTTAGCAACTTGATAAGATCAATTATCAAACACATATATATACTTGTAGATAAAGTGTTGTTATATAGAAATCAGATGAACGTCAGCGACTTTACATTCGATCATTACGGGCGGCTCCTCGATGCGGCGCTCGACAACGACTATACGTTCTATACCGTCGAGGAGTACGTCACCCGAGCGGAGCACGACGATCCACATATCGTCGTTCGCCACGACGTCGACCGGAAGGTCGCAACGGCCCGTGCGATGGCCCACGTTGAGGCCGGACGCGGTATTTCGACGACGTACTACTTCCGTACGTCGACGTTCAGTCCGGAGGTGGCCGCGGAATTCGAGGAACTCGGCCACGAGGTCGGCTATCACTACGAGGACTTCGTGAAAACACGCGGGGACTTCGAGGCGGCCCACGAACGGTTCGCCCGGAACCTCGACGAGTTCAGGGAGCACGCCGACATCGCGACGATCTGTCCGCACGGGAGCCCACTGTCGCCCCACCACAACCTCGACATGTGGCACGGCGAGTACGGAATCGACAGGTACGATCTGACCGCCGAGGCGTATCTCTCGGTCGATACCGCGAGCGACGACCCCGAGAAGCCCTCCTACGTCTCCGACACCGGTCGGGATTGGGCGACGACGATCGCCGACTTCGGTCGGATCTCGACGACCGACGACCTGATCGCCGCGATGGAATCGGGTACCTGCGACCGACTCTACTTGCTCGTTCACCCTGGTCGGTGGTCGCGAAACCCCGCCGAGCAGGTCCAGCGCGTCGCATGGGACGTCGCCGCGGAGGCGGGCAAATCCGTCGCGAAGGGCGCTCACGCGCTCGGCCGATCCTCCGGTGACTGGATCTCCCGTGCCATGCGCGATCGAGTATAAGCCCTTAACTCCCGGCCTCGCGAACCCCGTCCAATGAGCGACGACGGGGTAACGGTGTTCGTCCCGGGACACGTTACTGGGTTCTTCAGCAGCCATCCCCACGACGACCCGGCGAAAGCCGGCTCGCGAGGTGCCGGACTGACCCTCTCCGATGGGGTCACCGTCAGCGTCAGTCCCGACGGCCGCTCGCGGACGACGCTCAACGGCTCCGGAATCGAGGTCGAACCGGTCGACCGTGTCCGCGAGGCGCTGTCGGTTTCTGCGAGCGTCGAGGCGACGACCGACCTCCCGCTCGGAGCCGGGTTCGGTGTTTCGGGGGCGCTCGCGCTCGGCAGCGCGCTCGCAGCCAATCAGGCGTTCGACCGACGGCTGTCGGAGAACGAGGTCGTTACCCTCGCCCACGGCGCGGAAGTCCGGTCGGGAACCGGACTCGGCGACGTCGTTGCCCAGGCCCGTGGCGGCATCCCGATCCGCCTCGATCCCGGTGGTCCCGAGAACAACCGTCTCGACGGCGTTCCCGCAAGCACCCGAATCGAGTATCTCACCTTCGGCGATCTCTCGACGGAGTCGGTGCTCTCGGGCGATACAGAGCGACTGACGGCCGCCGGGATCGAATCGCTCTCGATCCTTACCAAGTCACCGACGCTCGCAACGCTTCTGTACGCCTCGCGACGGTTCGCCCGCGAAACCGGGCTTCTGACCGACCGGGTTCGGGAGGTCATCGAGGACGTTTCTGCGGCCGGCGGCGAGGCGTCGATGGCGATGCTGGGCCAGACGGTGTTCGCCCTCGATACCGGGCTCTCGGATGCGGGCTACGACCCCGCGGTCTGTCAGACGCACGCCGCAGGTGCGAACATCCTCGACGAGCCGCCGTCGCCGATGGCCGCCTCGGAGCCGCCGCGAGCCGACAACGCAGGGGATTTGTAACGCCCTCGTCGAGAACGGGTATGGCCGACATTCCCGCCGACCACCCCCGTCACGACTCGCTCGTGACCCGCCACCGGATCGAGGACGGCGTCGAGAAGGGGATCACGAGCACGCAGGGGCTGATCGCACAGGGGCGCGGCGAGGCGTTCGACTACCTC
>NZ_RDQG01000020.1 GCF_003697815.1 Halalkalicoccus subterraneus
TCATGTGGTTGATTGTAGCGGATCATCCATATGTTGATGGGAACAAACGAACGGCACTCTGGTCAGCAGCCTATCTCTACGATCTGAACGGTTACCGGTTAGAACCTGACGACACTATCCGGACGATCCTCCGGGATCTTGCGACAGATGCGGAGGATGTTGATCTTCCAGGGGTTGAAGACTATCTTCACCAGCGAACGATCCACGAAAACGACTAAGACTCACTATGACGTATACAAATTCATCAGAGGTTGATTCAATGTCTGAAGAACACAGGGATGATGAGGTTGATCGGCGTAAGCGGGCGGCCCAGTTTGCTGATCGGTATATCGACGAGCATCGAGAGTTGTTCATGAGGCTTGAAGACGAGTAGCTCTGTTGAAATCCTCAGCCATTAATAAAAACGGAGTGGAAATTGGTAGATAGAGGGTATAGAGCTATCATTGCTCCATCGGAACAGAAAATCATGTTCAGCCGACGAACGCAAGCCCGTGTGGAATTTCTCTTGGAACTGCTCTCGGTTTCTTATCGCTTCCGCAAGTTGTGCGAGAAGCCAGCAGATGGCTCGAACAGAATCGTACCGGAGTGGCTGGTTTTCGGAACAGCAATACAAATTGGCTATAATTGGATATACGACCACGATATCGGTGCACTTCGAACGAACCGATGGCAGCGAATTGTCGGTATCGGAATTTGGATTCTCGTTGCCAGACGCTTGTTTCCTCGCTCAGAAGATGAATGGCGAAGTTTCTCTCTGGGCGGAAGCATTGGACGACTCTGTTACCGATTCTGGTACGGTGTTTTGTATCCCGTTTCGACAGATGATGATAACTAAGCAGTCCTACGTAACAGGTGTTTCATCTATTCTGACCGGTAAATGAAGTCAGCACCAACCACTACATACCGGGCATACATTTTTCACACCAGCCAGTAATATTCGTGGCAAAGATGGTCGCTAAGTATCAAGACCAGTCATCTATAATCACTGCATTCGCCATCCTCATAGCCATCATCGCTATTGTGGGAACGCAGTTCTTCGGATGGGAGTGGGGGTCTGAACAGCTCATTCCAACAATCATCGGTGTTGTCGTTGCCGGAATTGCTGTAGTTGTTGGTGCCAGAAGAGTAATGGACTGAACGAGAGCAACTCTTTGGCCCCTCTCTGACCAACTGATAACTGCTATTCAGTTCGTATCTCTACATACCGGGAACGTCATTCCTCGATACAATGGAACGAACACAGAATAAGGGTGTGTAGGAGTCCATTTCTTGCACATCGGTTCCTGAAAGTGGTCTATATCGACTAACTCACTGCCTGATTTACCCTCGATTTACTGCTATAGTCCCGATATAGGGTTTCCTCTCTTACTGGTTGGATCAGTCTCACCTATCGGGAGTGCGTTTTTGCACATCGTATCGCGGGGTGATTGTGCAAATCGAGGGTTGGTGTTTTCTGTGCGTGCAACCCCAGAGCGCCAAAAAGGGGTTCGCAGAGAGAATCTTGTGCAACAATCGCCTTTGTGAGAGAGGGAACTGTTGCACAAGGCAACCACTCTCCACCATACTTATCTATACACACTCTATACACACTAACATGGATCGAAAGAACATCACCATTCGCGAGGATCAGTCTGAATGGATCGCCGCACGCGGTGTCAACCTCTCGCGGTTCGTTCAAGAGCGCCTCGATGAGGAGATGGGCCCTTCCGACGACGAGCTCGCCGAAGCCTACCGTGAAAACGCAGAGAACGCCCGACAGATGAACGAAGAGTGGAGCAACGTTTCGACCGAGGCGAACCAGCACCTCGGCGAGAACTCTCTTGAGGACAATTCGTGAGCCAATTGCACCGTGGCGATATTGTCCGTGTCGACCTCGGCGGCCCGGACAATGACGATACCCGTGGGTCGGAAATGTACAAGGAGCGCCCCGCGGTGGTCATTCAAAACGACCTCGGAAATCAACACTCGGCAACAACGATCATAGCTCCGATTACTGGCGGACAGAGTGGCTACCCGTTTCACGCTAATCTCTCAGCGTCGACGCCCGGTCTCTCGAAACAGTCCTACGTCGCTCTCGACCAAATACGAACCGTCGATATCGAGGAGCGGATTACCGAAACGCTCGGGAAGGTTCCTGATCATGATATGGGTCAGCTTGACCGGGCGATTAAGATCTCTCTCGGATTGGATGGGGGTGGGTCCGAACCACAAGAAATCCCGTCGACCTGGTGATAAACGTCAGCGGGGGCGTTCGGGAGATTCTGCGTCCGTCAATCGGGAAGTCGGGCGCGTCGAGTGAACGAATCCAGGAGTAGCGCCGAGAGAGGGGTGCAGATTGTTAGGGAGGCAGGTGTCGGTCGTAGATATTCCGCCGATGACCTGCCGCTTCAACAGTAAGAAGGTCTGCATCCCGGTCCCAGCTGATGATTGCTCAGTAGTCCCCAGCCCACACTTTGTAGTATGGGTATCCTGTGAGAGGTTCGAGTCGGTGTTCTGTCCATTCGGTCGCCTCATCGACTTTGTTCATCACTCGGTCAGCAGCCTGTGGATCAAGCCCATCTAAGTGATCTAGGGCTTGGTCAGTGTACTCAACCTCAGTCATCCAGCTCTAACCGCTCTCGGGTCTCCTCAGCTGATACCGTCTCTCCCTCTTTTTTCTGCTCTCGGCTATTCTCGAGGTCCTCAAGCGTTTCATCAGAAGGCGTAGTCGGAGGATTTGCCCAATCCCGAAGTGCATCACGGATCGCTTCCGACCGAGACGTGTACCCACGCTGGTGGTACTCCTCTTCGATCACCTCGAGTAGGGCCGCCGGGACGCGGACGTCGATTTTCTCTGTTTGACCCTCATTGGACTGTCCATCCGAATCAGTTCTCATAGTGTGTGAGACGTATGTCTCACAGAAAAAGGTTTGCGAGAGGAGGTAGGCTACTCCCCGAGCATCCTAATACGACCGACCGGCCAGGCCATGAGGCTCATCGGCCGATACCTCCCCTTTCGTTGGCGCGCTCACGTTCCTCCTCTAGTTGCTTCTCTTGCTCGCGCTCGCGGCGCTCACGTTCATTCTGACGGTGTTTGTACCGCTCGCGTTCAACCATCCGCTCGTTGGCCATCTCTCGGACGTTCTCGATGTCCTCGCGATCCATGTAGAGATCTGTCTTCTCCCCAGTCATGGCGACGTGTGCGTGCGGGTGCTCAGTGTCCCGATGAATAGAGTAAGCGTAGGTGGCCGTCGGCCGGTCTTCGGTGAACCGCTCCATCGTCCGGCGCGTCTCTTTGCCGAGTTCGTCGTTCGATAAGTCGGTGCCGTTCTCCGGGCTGATAATCATGTGGCGCTCGAACTGGTGGCGTCCGCTCTTCTCGACGAACCGTCCTTTACGCTCATCGCTCATCGGGCGGCCGGACCTGTCGTGGACCGGAGTATCCCCTTCGCGACTGATGTAGTTCACGAGATCACCCGCCCCGGTGTCCCGATAATCGGTGTCGAGATACGTCGTCATAGGAGCTCGTCAATGCTGTCGACCTTCCCGTTGGATCCTGTGGAGTCGCTCTCGTCGGTATCGGAACCGTCCGTGGTGTCAGAATCGTCAGTGACATCGTGGTCCTCAAGCGGATAGCGAAGACGTCGAGCGCCCGTAGCAAGAACTTCCTGGCGGCGAGGGTCAGGGTGGTTCTGCTTCAGCAGCTCGAAGTTCGCGATCGAGTAGGCACCAGCTCGTGCATTGAGATCCTTCGTGTCCTCGACGATCTCCGTGAGGTCCTCTTTTGCTTCGGCTATCAATGCCTCAATTCGTTCTTCGGCAGAGAGGTCCGTGGCGGCCTTTTCAACACCGCGGCGTTTTCGTTCGGCCTGAGCCAATTTGTAGACGTAGCTGGAGAGGGTTTCTCCTTCTTCGCTGGCCTCGCTTTTGAGGTGGTTCTTTTCGCTTTCTGATACGTACACTGAGATCACTGTATCGCGTGTCATGTTATGGTCGTCTCTTTGAGTGGTGGGTATGCGGCTTGCCTGAGTGGTGGTTTTGCTGGTGAGTGGAGCAGTAGGCAAGTTAAAATCCGCATTAGCTTGCCCTCGATGGCGTCGCCCTCTCGGGATTCTGTACCAATGTTTCCACATTAGATACCAATGTGACCCATATCATAGTACTTTCGGGTCGTCCGAGTGGCCCGAACCGTGGATACCCGGCCGGTCTAAGAACGTGGGCATACCCAATATATCTGAATCTTTGACATGTTCTTGAATGGATTATCGGAACCCTCACTCGCGAGCAAGTAACGCCGTATTCTCGCCTCCCGTTGGTCGGCTCCGAGACGGGGGTTCCTCGCTCGCTCGGGACGCTTGTCATACCGCCTAACACGAGTAGACCGCCTGCCGGGAGAGTGGATCCCGAGAGGCGACTGAGTAACAATAACAACGCCCGCGTTTAGGATCAGGTACGCGGGCCGGGCCTGTCCCGACCGTATCCATTATTCCCGGACAATAACACGTTTGACGTGATCACCGGCGGCCCCTTCTATTCTGCTCGGTCGCTTCAGCAACACGCTGATTCACGTATTGATGACGATGACCGCTTGCACATTGATACAGACGATTCCCGCGTGATTATCGACCCTCAGTAGCCCGCTCTCGCTTGCACCCCTTCGACTACAAAAAGAACCGGCGTTGCTTACACCCTGTAAACAGGGGAGTGACTGCTGACAGGCTGTCAGTAGCCCCACCTCATTCAATACGGAATCCCCCTGTCAGCAAGAGCGGTCGTTTCCCGACTGATTTTCACTCCGAACGAGGGGTGTCGTCGCGCCGATCACGCCTGAACGCCACCGTCAGAAGTCAAGTGGCTGCTTGTAGGCCAGAGATAGATATATGTCACTAGCACAATAAGCAATAGCATGGTTTCAAAGCCTACCCAACAGACGCTAGGCACTGCTTGGACGATGGTCGTCGTCGGAATTTCGACGCTTCTGATAATACTCGCCTCCAGCAGCGACGGAGCCGTCTGGGGTATGCTTGGAGTGGTCGTTGGAACCGGCTGCGCGCTGCTCGGGCTATATGCTGGACAAAATGGGAATGGCGATCCGGCCCGTGCGTGTCAGAGTTAGAGGACGATTGCGACAGCTACATTTCGATACCGGGGTGCTGCCGCGCCGATCACGCCACCGGGACCCTGTAAACAGGGGAGTGCCTGCTGACAGGGGTGGCAACCCGAACAGAGGCGCGTTAGCTACACTACTAATTGGGCCATAACGAACTTATGAGGCGGAAGAACCCGAGAAGCGCGACTCCAGCACCAAGAATGCGGGTGACTACTATGTTCCAGTCTGTCGGTTCGACTTCAAACGAAGAACGCGTGCTGCCGATTGCGTCAATCTGTTCACCAACCCGAGTAATTCGTTGTGCATAAATGACCATACCGAGGCCGATAAGGAGAAGTGCTACGCCGAGAAGGCTCACCATGTGTCTGTATTTAGCTTCTTTAGATATTAGTTTGTTCGCCGGTCCTCACTCTTACGACCGCCACCAGCGTGGCTAGATCCAAAGAGGTTGACGACCATACTGCAACGTTCCTCACGGCCCACAGGGGGCCGTCGGGGCTGGCAGGATAAGGTAATACCCCACCGCTCAGCACAGCCACAGCCAGCGTGGAAAGGAACAGGGAGTACAGCCTATGCGAAGACCCCTTCATTGGCTCCGACCCCAGAACGCCAGTCGATCCAATACACGCCGAAACCACGGTCTTGCTCACGCTACCAGCGGGACGGCGTATAAGGAGAGGGAAGCAACTATGCGAAGACCCTTTCATTGGCCTCAAATCCTGACGATGGAATAGGAGGTCGAAGGACCGACCAGAACTCAGAATGCGACCGATCAGTGACAGAGGACGGAATAGTAGTTACCGATCCAACTAGTTGAGACGAAATAGAGAACGTAGAAGAGAGCCGTCGCTATTGATCGATCGAACCCGACCCCCGAACTCTATTCGTCTGGGACCACCTCAGGGCTCGGCGAACCCATATCATGCCATTCGTCTCTAGCCTGCCGAAGCTCAATCACACGTTCCTCGCCGTGCCTCTCCTCGATCTCGTTTAGCCATTCAAGCGAACCGAGATAGGAATCTACGGCCCACATTGGCGCGAGCTGTCCGCCACACTTCGAGGTCTGTCCGTTTGTCGGCGTATCCACACTCGATGGGACCATGCCAGCAGTAGCGTCCCACGCACTCGTATCGTCATTGGAAAACCCGTCATTCGCAGCATCCCACGTTTCTGCCGGGAGCGTATCGGACGATGAACTACCGTCAGCTGTGAGTGGCGAGGGAGCCGGCGAGGAGTAAGTAGCATGGTCGTGGTCGCACTCGCCATGATCGTCACCGTGGTCGTGAACGTGCTCGCTGCAAGTCGGGTCAGGAAATTCAATCCCGAGGACTTTGCCAGCAACGGAGCGCATGGCCTCAGTAACGTCGGCTTCTACAGCATCCCACGCCTCAAAGTTCGCGACCTTCCCGAAGGGCCGGACAGCCGCCCGATACCTCTGACCCCCGTCCTCCGGCGCAAGTCCGGCGTGTGAGAGGCTGTAGGCAGTCGCCCGGCACAACTCCTCTGTATCGGCTATCGACTTGGTGACGCCGTCCTCGCGCTCCGTAGCGATTCGATGAATGACCACGCCAGTCTGATCCTCGATCTTGTCGACTCCCGTTGTATCGACGAACTCGGAAAGGCAGATAACGTGGAAGTGGGGCGCGTACACCAGGAACTCCTCACGAACGTCCGTCCAAGACCATTCCTCGCTTTCGACTTTTCCGAGGACGTCCTTCCAGGTCATATCACCGTCTCCCGATTCGTGTCCAAGGACGTCGCCACGGTATTCTGGGGCGATCCGATACGGATGGTAGATCAAGTATCCCGTATCAACGTCGACTTTCGAGAGGAGCGGTTTTATCGCCTCAATCCCCTGCTTGAGCGGGTCTTTCGAGTTGAATCGGGTCGAGTCGCGAAGCGAGACCGTCAGGTGATGTGGCTTCACCTTCTTTCCATTCTGACTGTACTCATGACGTCCGAGAGCTTCGACCTTCGAGGCGATCGACGTCGCGTGATGGAACGCCCATGAGTTCCAGCAGCGAGGACACCGCGAGCGGCGGCAGGTCCGTCCAACTTCGTGAGGCGCGCCGCAACCAGTACAAAAGAGACCAGCGAACTCCTCGCCACAGTCGGGAAGCGTCTCACCCGAACCGGCAAGCGGGAGTTGCGGAAGCGGATCGGCGTACTCGCGAGCGTCCGGCTCCGTGGTTGTGATAGCAGCAGTGGAGCTTGGGTCGACGTCCCGAGCGATCCGAACGCGCGTTTCCTCGCCGTCCTTCTCATACTCGAAACAGATTGCTCCTTTCTCCCTACTTTTCGAGCGCAGGGATGTCTCGCGATTTACCACGCGGTCTACCACGCTCTCCCCATCCGGTGCCGTCATGCGAACACCTCCGTGAGCGTGATCTGCCGCGGGTCAAATCGCAAGAGTGCAGTTGCGCGTACGAACTCCGAGTCGTGGTCTGATTTGGTGGTGCTGTCAGTCGTCATCGTTCCGGTCGTCCGATCACGGCCGGACGGGCCGGGCACCGCGACGAGAAAGACCCATGAACCCGGACGTCCAATACCCGGGTAGAGGCCCAAGGCCTCGCATCGAAGGTGCCAGCCTTCGATTGTGCGTGTTTCGGCGCTGATGGGAGCCTGGACCCCGTGTCAAGAGGTGGCTCCCAGCGCCGTTCGATCCAACTACCTGCACAGCCTCGCGTATCTAACTTAATCTCGTCTTCTATCAGCTGCGCCGCCAGTGCAGCATCCCTGCTGAAGAAGGTCGCGCCGACCGCACGTCTCTCTGCAGCGTTGGGGATTGCTGTCATGGCTATCTGATGAGCCACGGGCTAACGAGACAGGCAAACAGTTATGCCATGCCAGCCAGAAAGGGGAGATGTTCTAAGTCTGGCCCCTTTCCGGCCTTTTTCGTGTTCCGTAGCTTTGCGTATGACCTCACACACCTTGCTTATAAAGGTCAGTGACAACGAAAAAATGATTGTCTGACGTAGAGCTGACGCAACACTATGACCCATTAACGATCCATACTGCATCATGAAGAGAATCAGTCCCCAAGTCCGAGAAGAACATATCGAGTATATCAATGAAGTACAATCAAAGGCAGATAGCGATATTAGTGATGCAGAGGCTATTAGACGTATTTTTGATCGAGCAATTCAGTATGAGTCACAGACGGAGCAGCTTGAATCAGAGTTGAATCATGCTGAAGCACGAATCGATGAGCTTCAATCTAAACTGATTGCAACCACTGAGAAGATAGATGCATCTAATGAACTAGTCAAAGTCGTAGAAGACGAGCAATCACTTCAGAAGCAACGTGCTCAAGCGGGAATTATGACACGCGCTAAATGGTGGTTGACAGGTATGCCATCCAAGGAGCAGTAAAAACTTGCCTCACGATAGGCGTGTTCCGTCTGAGCGTGGGTTCATGAGTTCCGTGTTTTCCTCCCGCTGCTCGAGAATCAGGCGCTTCTCATTCCGCGGGCCGTAGGCGCAACCTCAAAAAACGGAGTTAATCCTCGAGCGCGTCGAGAACATCACGTTCCTCATTCCGCATCCGACGGGCTGTCTCGACGAATGATTCTTTCTCGCTCTCGTTTGATTCCTGGTTGTGCGTCTTGCTCATGTTGTCTTCCATAGTGTTCACACCTACTTATTCATTATCCGTCCGAGGTGGGTTCAATCGTGATTTGTCGATCGCGCCGGTTTCCAACCACTTGGCGATTTCCTCCACCTCATATTTCCGGATACTACGCACGACACGAGCTTCCCCCACGTCTGTATCAGCTCGTTGCGCGCCGGCCTGCTCTAAATACGATGTTGCCACGTTCCATGCAGTGCGCTTATTTCCATCTTCGAATACATGGGCCGTCACCACCTTCCGAAGCAAGAAGGCGGCTCGTATGTACACATCGTCATATTCGGCCGCCTTGCGGGTATGTGGACGGAGTTCAAGTCTCGGTGATGCAACGCGGGCACCCTTGTACTTCAAATCATATTCCTCCTCAATCTCATCGTGGATAGTTACGATATCTTTCGCTGTCGGGAGAGTGCCATCACCGCTATCCGTCATCGCTTTCGCCCTCACAGACGACATCCTGAAGCTCGTCGGTGAGCGACCACGCGACGCTTCTGGGCCCAAAGGTGTGTTTTTCGACTGTTCCGTCCTCGAGGAGATTCCGTAGCCGTCGGTCGGCGGCCTGTCGCGAGCATCCGAGTTTGTCGGCTACCTGCTGAGCCGATAAGGTGTCCCCTCCGAGTGCGTCCAAGACCCGTTCATCGGTGACTTGTGGGATGAATTTCCCCGAATCGTCGCGCTTTCGCTCCATATCAGACGATACGTGTCCCATCTACATAATCCAATTGCTCAATAGCATGCCGAT
The DNA here is from genome assembly GCF_003697815.1 of Halalkalicoccus subterraneus. NCBI lineage: Archaea > Methanobacteriati > Methanobacteriota > Halobacteria > Halobacteriales > Halalkalicoccaceae > Halalkalicoccus > Halalkalicoccus subterraneus. The sequence continues at coordinate 9,460 of NZ_RDQG01000020.1, forward strand.
GTCTTTAGTTCTATTGCGTATAAGCATTAGGTAGAGACAGACCCATGAGAATCAACACAGACGATAAGTACGAGTGGCGTACGGACCTGTATGACCGAGTAGGCGAACTAATGAACGAATCTACGCGGTCGGGCGCGGTTGATGCGTCGGCACAGTTCACCGAGGAGATGATGCATAACTTAGAGCGGGCGATAGATCATCCCGACATGACACCGGAACTCGCGGCCCTGCTGTCAACGAGTCAAGTCGAGCTAGAGTATGAGATCCAGTCTGACGTGAACGTCAGCGATTGATAGCACGAGAAACAACTTTTAATGGATATCGAGTACCCGACGGCTGCTGAAATCCATGAGATCCATGAACGGATTGTAGTGAATAGTGACAAGACAGAATCCGGTACTCGGTCACCTGAATCTGTTGAGTCGGCAATCGAGTA